>JAFNXT010000198.1 GCA_017378975.1 Oscillospiraceae bacterium | reverse complement strand
TATTCCGATGCCGCCTGCGAAGCCGCCATATCCCGATATCAAAACGAGTACGAGCCCATGCTCCCGGAGGGGAAGGGGCCGCTGTCCAGCGTGACCTTCACCACCGATCATACCATCGCTTCCTGCTCCGTCATCAGGACGGCTGTAGCCCATGATGATCCCCAGACTGAGCTGGACTACGCCATCTACCTGCACGTGCCTACCGGCTTCGTCGACGATAAGGTGACCCTGTCTACGGATTGGTGGTATGAGTCCTCCGACTGGACGAAGGACCACCAGATCTGGTCCTATCTGGTCCGCGTGACAGACACGGAGGGCATACAGCATTTTTACTACTTCCGCGTGGACTATTGAACGATGCCCCCTCACAGACCCGTCCCGGTCCGTGAGGGGGCTCTTTTTTTCTTTTTGAATATATAAAAACCCACGCTTTTTATTCCTTATGACTTTTGGCTGTAGTGATAGATGCAATTAACAATTTTCGGATCTTACTGCATTGAGAGAATAAGCCATGATACTCTTCAACCGTGATCATGTTGGTATCTTTGAATAACCCCAACCAATAATCGGTTTCATAACATTCCTTTAAAGCGATCTGAAATTTATTGATGAAATCTGCTTTGCTGGAAGCATAATTTGCTTCGTGAATGTTTGCTCCGATACTTGTGCCGCTGCGCAAAAGTTGATTTAGCAATACATTACTTTTTCTATGTTCTTTGATTTCCGTGCAAAGATTCACAACATCTACAGCAAATTGTTTGGATAAGTCAATTAACAAGTTCTCTTTCATAAAACCCTCTATTTTATGAATTGACACTTCGTGTCATGAATTGATGCTGACGCATCATGATTTCTCGCTTCGCTCCATGATTTGAATTGCCGTTCACGATCTTATGCCCTGCAGGGCAATTCATGGCGAAGCCAATTCATGCGGCGTTCGCCGCAAATCATGCCAACGGCAATTCATTGCATCGTGTGAGACACACGATGCTCTCTACATGGGCACACCTCGGGAACAGGTCCGTCGCCATGGCGTTTTTCAGTCGGTAGCCGCGCTCTTTCAGCAGGGCCACGTCCCGGGCCATGGTGGCTGGGTCGCAGGATACGTACACGATGGTCCGGGGGGCGAAGCGGCGCAGGGCTTCGATGGTGTCGGCGTTCAGGCCCTTTCGGGGCGGATCCACCACCACCACGTCGGCTTGGATGCCCTGTTGCTCCAGTTCCAGCGCCGCCTGTCCGGCGTCGCCGCAGAGGAAGCGGACGTTTTCGATGCCGTTGCGTCTGGCGTTCTCTTCGGCATCTTCCACCGCTTGGGGGACCACCTCCACGCCGATCACCTGTCCGGCGGCAGAGGCCATGGCCAAGGTGATGGTGCCAACGCCGCAGTACAGGTCCAGCACCGTATCTTCCTTGGTGATGCCGGCCTGGGCGATGGCGGCCTCATACAGCCGCTGGGCCTGATGGTGGTTCACCTGATAGAAGGACCGGGGGCTCAGCCGGAAGGTCAGACCGCAGAGCGTATCCTCGATCCAGCCCTTGCCGTGGAGCACGATCTCCCGGTCGCCCAGGATCACATTGCCCTTTTTGGTGTTGACGCTGAGGACCAGCGTGGCGAAGCCCGGGATCTTCTTCAGCCGCTCCACCAGCTCCCGGCCGTGGGGGATCCCGTCGCCGTTGATCACGACGCACACCAGAAGCTGTCGGGACACCTGCCCCTGACGGACGTAGATGTGCCGCACCAGTCCCTTGTGGGTCTGCTCATCGTAGGCAGGGATCCTGAAATAGTTCATATGGGCGATCACCGCGTCCTTCACCTGATCCATCTCCGGAGGACAGATCCGGCACCGATCGTTCTCGATGATATCATGGCTCCCGGCCCGGAAGAAACCGGCCACGGCCTTGCCCTTCCGCTGGGTCACGGGATATTGGGCCTTGTTGCGGTAGCCATAGCAGGTGGGGGCGGACAGGATCGGCAGGTCCTCCACGTTTTCACCTGCCAGACGGCACAGGGCCTGACGGACCCGGTGGGCCTTCAGTCTGGTCTCCTCGGCGTAGTCCATGTGCCAGAAATCACAGCCGCCGCAGAGCTTCGCCACGGGACACTCCCGGTCCACCCGATGAGGGGACTTGTCCAGGATCTGGACCAGCTTTCCGGCGGCCCATGTCTTCTGGGCCTTCTCGATCCTCACCTGCACCCGTTCCCCCACGATCGCGTTGGGGATGAACACGGCACAGCCCTCGATCTTGGCCACACCCTGTCCTTCGGCGGTGTAGTCGGTGACCACCGTTTCGTAGATCTGATTTTTGATAAGCATAGGGATACTCCTTCACAGTCGAGATACGAGTTATGAGATATGAGATACGAGATATCCGTATCCTCCCTGTTTTTCAAATGGATGATCGCCCGTGGCGATCATACCATCTATCTCATATCTTATATCTCATATCTCATATCTTATCTCAAAGTACCGTTTCCATCATGATGTTCCGGGGGCGCAGGCCCATTTTTTCGTAGAAGCGCATGGCACCGTCATTGCCGCACCAGACGTTCAGGGTCACGCTGTGGCAGCCTTCCTGCCGGGCGAAGGCTTCCGTGTGGCGGTACAGGGCCGTGGCGATGCCGGTGCCCCGGCAGTTTTCGTGGACGCACAGGTCGTCTATGTAAAGCTCCCGGCGAGGGACGGAACACCGTCCGCTCTCATGGTCCCGGAGCTGGCAGAAGCAGTAGCCTGCCACCAGCTCGCCGTCCATGGCAACGAAGACCGGCTTTTTCCGGTCCTCCAGCAACACCAGAAGTTCTTCATGGTCATATTTCAGGCACTCCGGCGGAAAGATGTCCGGCCGGATCTCATGGTGGACTTGCCCCACCTGTCGTAACAGCTCCAGAAGGCCGGGGATATCCTGCCCGGCGGCGGTTCGGATGGTCATATGTATCGTCCTTTCTTACGGGAAACTGCATCCCGGGATGTCTTCCTGAGCGACCGAAGATGATCTTCGATCATCGCAGGGAGTCGAAGGATCTTCGCACGCATCAACTGCGTGGCCCATGGAAAGTGCGCAGATCCTTCGACTTCGGGCTTCGCCCTTCGCTCAGGATGACAGGGCGTTTTCATTCTTTTGGGATCCACAGGATGTGGTCCTGCTGATCCACGGTCAGCAGGAAGGTGTCCTTCAGACGGCCGTTTTTGGACTGGAGGACCCGGCGGACCCAGTCTTCATCCTTGCCTGCCAGAGGAAGGTTACAACTCAGGAGCCGTCCGTCCTCGATGATCGTCACCGGGATGCTCTGTTTTTTGACCCGGATGCCCTGATCTTTGGCCGTGGGGGGCTGGCAGGTGGGGTACAGGAACACGGACAAGTTGCCGCCGGTCTCCAAAATGGCGTACTGCACCGTGGTCAGGTCCATCACGTCCTTCAGCCGGAGCTGGCCCGCCAGCTCATCGGCGGAGATCCGGCACCGGCGCAGGTCCCGTTGTTGGATCTTTCCGTCCCGGATCAGGATCACGGGCTTGCCGCAGAGCAGTCGGCGGATCCCGGTGTCCCGGGAGGACAGCCACGAAAGGAGCAGCTCCACCCCCACGATCAGACCGATCGGCAGGAGCCCCACCAACACCGACCGGTCCGGCTCCGCCACCGGGATGGTGGCGATGTCCGCCATCATCATGGACACCACGAATTCCGAGGGCTCCAACTGGCCCACTTCCCGTTTGCCCATGATCCGGACGCTGAGGATCAGCATCAGATGGCAAAGAAGGGTCCGCCAAAGGATCGCGATCATAGGACCACACCGCCTTTCAGGACAGTTTGCCCCAAAAGAAGCGGGATATGTACACGACCGTAGGGTGGGGGCATGCCCCCACCGTCACAGCCCGGAGGGCTGTGCATCACCACACGCAGTCCCATATGCGCGGCCCCTTGGGGCCGCGACGGCGGAGGCATGCCTCCGCCCTACGGGGGCGTTCATCCGATCCTTCACTTGGACGAACTCCCCCGGCAGGGTGTGCCTGCCGGGGGAGCGGTGTGCTTTATCAGCGGTCAGATCACAGCTGGGGACCAGCGGCGACCAGAGCCTTGCCGGCGTCGTTGCCGGTGTACTTGACGAAGTTCTTGATGAAGCGGCCAGCCAGATCCTGAGCCTTCTTCTCCCACTCGGCCACGTCAGCGTAGGTGTCGCGGGGATCCAGGATGGCGGGATCCACGCCGGGCAGAGCGGTGGGCACCTCGAAGTCGAAGTAGGGAATCTTCTTGGTCTCGGCGTTGGCGATGTCACCGTTCAGGATGGCGTCGATGATGCCACGGGTATCCTTGATGGTGATACGCTTGCCGGTGCCGTTCCAGCCGGTGTTGACCAGGTAAGCCTTGGCGCCGTTGGCCTCCATCTTCTTGACCAGCTCCTCACCGTACTTGGTGGGGTGCAGCTCCAGGAAGGCAGCGCCGAAGCAGGCGGAGAAG
>JAFNXT010000197.1 GCA_017378975.1 Oscillospiraceae bacterium | reverse complement strand
TGATGGAGGAGTAATCGATCAGCTGTGCCTTCTTGCAAACATCCGTGAACCACTGCGCGAAGTCCACTTCCATATCGGTGATCTGTTCGACCTTTTTATCTTTCGCCATGATATTTCCATCCTTCCGGAAAATATTTTCGTACATCATATTGTACCACATCTGTCAAGTACTGTACAGAAAAACCTTTTCGGACATACACCCACGACTTATCGTAGGGCGGGGGCTCGCCCCCGCCGGTGCTCTCGCCTTTGGCGAGAGCACATCCGACTCAGAAATGAACACGAAACTGCAAAAACCATTGCCAACCGTCAAAAAATCTGATATGATCAAAGGAAAAACGGAGGTGCCCCCATGCGTTCCATCCGAGAGATCTATAAGATCGGCAAAGGTCCCTCCTCCTCCCATACCATGGGACCGGAGCGGGCGGCAAAGCTGTTCAAAGAGGAGAACCCCGAAGCCGACGCCTTCCAGGTGATCCTCTACGGCTCCCTGAGCAAGACCGGCGTGGGCCACGGCACCGACCGCGTGATCCGGCAGGTCCTGTCCCCCGTCTCCACCAATATCGTCTTCTCCGACCAGTTCCTGCAGGATATGCACCCCAACACCATGGACTTCATCGCCTTCAAAGACGGACAGGAACTGGCACGGCTCCGGGTGGAATCCGTCGGCGGCGGAGACATCCGGATCCCGGGCCGTCCTGCCGCCGCCATGGGCGAGGAGATCTATGTGGAGCATTCCTTCGCGGAGATCGCGGACTTCTGCAAATGGCGCTATATCAGCACCCTCAGCGAGTATGTGGAGCTGAACGAAGGTCCTGAGATCTGGGACTTCCTCATGGAGGTCTGGCAGGTCATGAAGCAGTCCATCGCCGACGGTCTGGCGGCGGAAGGCACCCTCCCCGGCGGCCTGAACGTCCAGCGGAAAGCCAAATACCTTCTGGAACGGGACATCCCGGTCCGTGCCCCTGCCCTGCAGGAATTCCGCCAGATCGCCGCCTATGCCTACGCCGTCGCCGAGCAGAACGCCGACAACGGCACAGTGGTCACCGCCCCCACCTGCGGAGCCTGCGGTGTCCTGCCCGCGGTGCTGAAATACATCCAGGACACCCGTGGCCTGACGGATCAGGAGATCTGCCGGGGCCTTGCCACCGCCGGTATCATCGGCAACCTGACCAAGCAGAACGCTTCCATCTCCGGTGCGGAAGCCGGCTGTCAGGCGGAGATCGGCACCGCCTGCTCCATGGCCGCCGCCGCATTGGCAGAGCTGTATAAGCAGGATCTGGATCAGGTAGAGTACGCCGCCGAAGTCGCCATGGAACATCACCTTGGCCTGACCTGCGACCCGATCTGCGGCCTTGTCCAGATCCCCTGTATCGAACGAAACGCTGTGGCCGCCATGCGTGCCATGAACGCCTGTAACATGAGCTACTTCCTGACGGGCTCCCGTAACATCAGCTACGACATGGTCTGCCGTGCCATGCACGAGACCGGCACCAGCCTGAACCACCGCTTCCGTGAGACCAGCGAAGGCGGCCTTGCCAAGCTCTACGCCCGTCGCAGACAGTAACTGAACATATCAAAGGGCGGAGCCACCGGCTCCGCCCTTCTCTCATATCCACATATTCATTTGGCTCGCCGTGCTTCATAAGCCGCATACCCCTTGCCCACCAGCCAGTTGCCAAGATAGGCGAAGGCGATACCCAGGATCACCGATGCGATCACATCGGTGGGATAGTGGACATAAAGATACAGTCTCGAAAAAGCGATCAGGCTCGCCAGCACCAGTGCCGGGACGCCCACCTTTTTGTTGTGGATCCAAAGCACCGTGGCCGCCTCAAAAGAAGCGATCGTATGCCCCGAGGGGAAGGAGAAATCGTGCTGTGCCTCGATCAGCAGTTTGATCGTGGTCCCGAAATGTGCCAGCTCATAGTCATAGGGCCGGATCCGTCCGCAAAGGGGCTTCAGGGTCACATTGCACACCAGCAACCCCAGTATCAACGCCGCTCCCATGCCCAGACCCACACGCCGGGTCTTCTTGAAGAAGAGCAATACCACCGCGATCACGATCCAGAAGATGCCCGCGTCACCCAGCAGAGTGACGATCGGCATCACCACATCCAGAAAACCGCACCAAATGTTCTCTGCGATCCAACGCAGGATCGGCAGGTCGAAATTCTCTGCCAGAAAGCTGAACATATCCATCTCAGCCCTCCGCCGCCCCGAACAGAGCGTAGACCGTCATGGGCTCCAGCGTGAAACCGGTGGGGAGCGCGATCACACCGCTGTCGGTGGTCTCCAGCTTACCTGCCTCCACATACCAGCCAAGGAAGCGCTTCCCCTCCGGCACCGTGATCTGAGGCGGTGTCAGGAACTTGGAGCTGCCGTCCACCATCTGGCTCAGGAGCACCGTATCCCCATCCATGTAAGTCACACGGACCTGAGAAGTCTTTTCCTGCACGTCCACATTGGTCATCTCGATACACTTCCATGCCTTCCCCTGCTTCTGCAGGAAGAAGGTACTGCCCAGATCATACACCTTCACCGTCCCGTCCGGCCGGGTCACGTTCAGGGCCAGCGTGACCTTGGCGGAGAACAGGTCCTCAGAATACCCATAGTAGTCCGTCACCGTTGCCTCGCCAAAATCGTAGCCCTTGTAGTTCTGCATCCATGTGGTGTTGGTGGTGATGGTCTTATAGATCCCGGTGGAGCTGTCGAACCGCTCTCTGAGCGTGGCAGAGCCTGCCGCGCCGATCATATATTTGCAGTAGACCTGCGCCGTCTCCACCAATGTATCCCGATGGTCATCGGGCATCTGGGGACTCCCCAGATCAACAGAGAAGATCCGGTCCGTCTCATCCTTCCGGAGCGCCACGGTCTGGCCATCATCGTCGAGGACCTTCACCACCGGCACGGTCAGCAATCCATCCACCCGGTACTCCATCAAACGCCAGCCGTGGATGCCTTCAGGAAGATACTCCTCCGCCACCGTGGCCTCGGCCCGCTGGAGGAAGCTCTCGTCCAGCGCCACATCATTGATATACACCGTATGCTCCGGTCCCACCAGGAACCGGTAGCCCTCGCCCCGCTGGAAGCCCATGCTCTGGGGCGCATTGGGATCATAGGTGAACAGCTCCACCTTCCCAAGCTGCCAGTCGGAGATGATATCCCCTTCCGCCTTTTTATCCTCCAGCAGGAAGGTGGCGAAATTGTACCACTTTTCTTCC
>JAFNXT010000196.1 GCA_017378975.1 Oscillospiraceae bacterium | reverse complement strand
CGTGCTGGGGCTGGAGCCTCTGATGTAAACTGCTTTGGGGGGGCGGGCGCGAGTCCGCCCCCAGATCAAGATATCAGATATGAGATACGAGATACGAGATATCCCCGAGCCAGACATATCTCGTATCTCATATCTCGTATCTGATCATCTCGCCACAAGAGGTATATACTATGAAAGTGACTTTCCAAATCGAGGGCGGAAGCCCTGTTTCTATCGAATGTAATCTGGGTGACAACCTGCTGGAGTTGGCACGGCGGGCCAATGTGGCGATCGACGCGCCCTGCTCCGGTAACGGCTCCTGCGGCAAGTGCCGGGTCAGGCTCTTGGAGGGGGAAGTGGACTCTATCCCCAGCCGTCATATCACGCAGGAAGACTACGATGCCGGTTGGCGGCTGAGCTGTAACTGTAAGGTGGTGGGCGATTGCACCGTGCTGGTGCCGGATATCGCCTCGGCTTATCAGTCCCGGATGAAGACCGCGGATCTGTCTTCTCCCAAGGAGATCGCGATCTTCGAGGATTGCCAGAGGTCCCTGCAAGCGAGTGGCATCGTTTTTGACAACGACTTTTACGCGCTGGATGTGGTCATGGAGGCCCCCAGCGCTGACGATACCATGCCCGATGTGGAGCGGCTCGTTTGGGGCGTCCAGTCGGTCATGGAGGTGGAACGGGTCATCGTGCCCTTCCATGTGATGAAAAAGCTGGCTTCCACCCTTCGGGAGCATCAGTTCCATGTGTGCGTCAAGGGCCGCCATGAGGGGGACATCTTCCGGTGCATGGATATCTGCGGCCCGGAGGATACCGCTGTGGTAGGCTGTGCCATCGACATCGGCACCACCACCGTCACCATGGTGCTGACGGATCTGAAGTCCGGCAAGCTCCTGGCCAAGGGCTCTTCCGGCAACGGTCAGATCCGCTACGGTGCCGACGTGATCAACCGGATCATCGAGCAGTCCCGTTCCGGCGGCAAGAAAAAGCTTCAGGACGCGATCATCAAGGAGACCCTGACCCCCATCCTTGCAAATCTTTGCAAGACCGCCGGCATCAGCGCCACCAGCATCCTCCGCCTTTGTATCGGCGCCAACACCACCATGAACCACCTGCTGATCGGGGTGGACGCCGACCCGATCCGCATGGATCCCTATATCCCCAGCTTCTTCGGCTGGGAAGACCTGCTGGCCGGAGACCTGAAGCTCCCTGCCAACCCTCTGGCCCCCGTGGTGATCGCACCCAACATCGGTTCCTATGTGGGCGGCGACATCACCGCCGGCACACTGGCTTCCGGCATCTGGGACAAGGACGAGATGAGTCTGTTCATCGACCTCGGCACCAACGGTGAGCTGGTCTTCGGCAACCGGGACTTCCTTATGAGCTGTGCCTGCTCCGCCGGTCCTGCCTTCGAAGGCGGCGACATTTCCTGCGGCATGCGTGCCACCGACGGCGCCATCGAAGCCTGTACGATCGATAAGGACACCATGGAGCCCACCCTCACCATCGTAGGCGATGCCGGACAGCGCCCTGTGGGCATCTGTGGCTCCGGTATCATCGACATCATCTCGGAGCTCTTCCGCTGCTCGATCATCAACGCCCGTGGCCTGTTCGTCCGGGAAGGTGACCGGGTACGGCGGGACGAGCATGGCATGGGCCGTTATGTGCTGGCCACCGCCGCCGAAAGCGAGACGGGCCGGGAGGTCGCCATCAATGAGGTGGATATCGACAACTTCATCCGTGCCAAGGGCGCGATCTTCTCCGCCATCGATACCCTTTTGCAGAGCGTGGACATGACCGTGGACTGCATCGACCATGTGTATGTGGCCGGTGGCATCGGCTCCGGCATCAATATGAAGAACGCCGTCAACATCGGCATGTTCCCCGATGTGGAGCTGGAGAAGTTCAGCTACATCGGCAACTCTTCCCTCACCGGCGCTTACGCCATGGTCCTGAGCGATCAGGCCATCGAAAAATGCAACGAGGTCATGGCCAACATGACCTATCTGGAGCTGTCCACCTATCCCGGTTACATGGATTCCTTCGTTGCCGCCTGCTTCCTGCCCCATACGGACGCACGGCTCTTCCCCCATTCCGTGCAGGAGGTATGAGATGTTAGGGAAACAGCATCATGTAGCCATCATTTGCTCCGACTACGCCAAGGCCAAGGCGTTTTACATCGACAAGCTGGGGTTCGAGCTGATCCGGGAGGTCTATCGGCCTGAGATCGGTGACTATCTTCGGATGCTGAAGCAGGGCGATACCACACTGGAGCTCTTCATCAAGCCGGACTACCCGGAACGGGTGACGGATCCTGAGGCCAAGGGTCTGCGGCATCTGGCCTTCCATGTGGAAGACGTGGACGCGGCGGTGGCATGGCTCCATGCCCGGGGGATCCAAACGGAGCCCATCCGGGAGGATAAAGTCAACGGCGGTCGGTTCGCCTTTTTCAAGGACCCCGACGGACTGCCGCTGGAAGTACACGAATGAACGAGGTAATATTGGATGCAGATCGAGAATCATAAGGAAGAAGTTCCCTTTGCGCACTATGAAGAACGGTTCCGTTCGATCGACCCGGCAGAAGCTGCCCGGCGGACCGGGACGGAATGGGACGGAGAAGCGTTCCATGTGACCCTGCTGGGCCGTGCCTATGCCGTGTCCTGGCCGGAGTATCAGCTCCGGGCAGAGGACGGCGGCGCGTTGCCGCCCCTGCCGGTACAGACCTTCTTGCTCCGCTATCTTATGGAGAGCAAAGCAGTGGCCTGGGCAGGGCAGTGGAAGACCTTCCGGGAGATGCCCTGGGGGGAGATGTATATCAAGCCTTATACCGGCCGGGTCCTGACCCGTGCGGCTTTCACCTTCGGCACCCGTCTGGCGGCTTTCCGTGCGGCGGCAGAGAAGATGGGAGCAGAGCCGGTGGAGCACGGTGATGCCGGATATCAGTTCGACCTGATCGGCGGCTACAAGATGCAGATCCTGGTGTGGGAGGGCGACGATGAATTCCCACCCAACGCGCAGGTGCTGTATTCGGACAACTTCGCTGACGGCTTCGCCGCGGAAGACCGGGTGGTGGCAGGCGATATTTTGATCTCCGTGATCAAGGCGAATATGTGAAGGGGGACACCCCCTCGGTCAAAAAACCGGCGCTTGATGCGCCGGTTTTTGACAGCTCCCCCCGGAGGGGGAGCCAAGGGTGCTGTCGCGCCGGAGGCCGATATGGGCCGTGCATAAAACGAGCGACGTGGGGATCCCCATGCTTTGGGGATCGCCACGTCGCTCGCTCTTCAGGATGATTCAGCTGGTCATCTTCTCCTGCTTGACCTTGTGGTCGATCACATGGCGGGAGGCCAGCTCCTTGTGGATGTCCTCAAGGCTGATGCCCATTTGGATCATCATGACCATCACGTGGTAGGCAAGGTCGGCCACCTCGTAGATGGTCTCTTTTTTGTCGTCGTCCTTGGCGGCGATGATCACCTCGGTGCATTCCTCGCCCACCTTCTTCAGGATCTTGTCCAGACCCTTCTGGAAGAGGTAGGTGGTGTAGGAGCCTTCCTTCTGGTCGGTCTTGCGGCCACGGATCAGCTCCATGAGCCCCTCGTAGGAGAACTCGTGGCGATCCTCGCTCTGGAAGACCTCCTTGGTGAAGCAGGAGGTGGTGCCGGTGTGGCAGGCAGGGCCATCGGGCTCTACCATCACCACCAGCGCGTCATTGTCGCAGTCAGCGGTGATGGAAACGATGTGCTGGTAGTTGCCGCTGGTCTCGCCCTTGAGCCACAGCTCCTGACGGGAGCGGCTGTAGAAGCAGGTCAGCTCCTTCTCCATGGAGACCTGCAGGCTTTCCTTGTTCATATAGGCAAGGGTCAGGACCTTCTTGGTGATGGCATCCACCACGATGGCAGGGATCAGACCCTTTTCGTCGAATTTCAGTTCATCGATGTTCAGCATGTTGGTTTTCTCCTTGTGATCGACATTGGTATCAGAGGGAACGGGTGGGGATATTGGCGCTCACCATCTCGGCCTTCAGGTCCCGGATGGAGACCTCGCCGAAATGGAAGATGGAGGCGGCGAGGCCGGCATCCACTTTGGGTAACCGCTGGAAGAGCGTGATGAAGTCATCGATCTTACCGGCACCGCCGGAGGCGATCACCGGCACGTTCACGGCATCGCAGACGGCTTCCAGCATCTCAAGGTCGAAGCCGCCCTTGACACCGTCGGTGTCGATGGAGTTGACCACGATCTCACCGGCACCGTTGTCTACGCACCGGCGGATCCAGGAGATGGCTTCCATGCCGGTATCCTCCCGTCCGCCCTTGGCGAAGACACGGAACTGTCCGTCCACACGCTTGATGTCGGCGGAGAGCACCACGCACTGGTCGCCGTAGAGCTTGGCGGCTTCGTACACCAGATCCGGGTCCCGGATCGCGCCGGAGTTGACGCTGACCTTGTCGGCACCGCATTTGAGGACCCGGTCGAAGTCAGCCACGGTATTGATGCCGCCGCCAACGGTCAGGGGGATGAACACCCGTTTGGCGGTCTCCACCAAAATGTCGGTGAAGAGCTTCCGCCCGTCAGAGGAGGCGGTGATGTCGTAGAACACCAGCTCGTCGGCACCGCACTGGCTGTAAAATTCCGCAAGGGCCACAGGGGAGGACACGTCTTTGAGCCCACCGAAGTTCACGCCCTTGACCACCCGTCCGTCCTTCACGTCCAGACAGGGGATGATACGTTTCGTGATCATTTCGCCACCTCGATCGCTTGCCGGAGGTCCATGGCTCCGGTGTAGTAGGCCTTGCCAACGATGGCACCGTGGATCTGCAAGTGTGCCAGATGCTCCACGTCTTCGATCGAGGACACGCCGCCGGAGGCGATGATGTCCATGGCGAACCGCTCGGACAGCTCCCGGTACAATGCCCGGTTGGTGCCCTGCATGGCGCCGTCTTTGGAGATGTCGGTGCAGATCAGGGTCTTGACGCCGATCTTTTGCATCTTTTCGCAGAAATCGAAGGCGTTTTCTTCACTTTTGACAGTCCAGCCCTTGATGGCGACGAAGCCGTCCTTGATATCGATGCCCACGGCGATCTTCTCGCCCCAGCGGGCCACGGCGGACTCCACGAAGCCCGGCTCCGTGACGGCGGCGGTGCCCAGGATCACACGGTCGATCCCGGCATCGAGGTATTTTTCGATGGTCTCCATGCTCCGGATGCCGCCGCCGATCTCACAGAAGAGACCGGTGGTCTCTTTGATCGCTTTGACGGTGTCGAAGTTGGGAGTGGTACCTTCTTTGGCACCCTCCAGATCCACCAGATGGATCCGGCTGGCACCGCAGGCGGCGAAGTCCTTCGCCACCAGAGTGGGGTCGTCGTTGTAGACGGTCATCTGGGCATAGTCGCCCTTATACAGACGGACGGCTTTGCCGCCGTACAGGTCGATGGCAGGGTAGATCAGCATACCGAGCCCTCCTTCATCTCGAGGAATGCACGCAGGATCGCAAGACCCACGGTGCCGCTTTTCTCCGGGTGGAACTGACAGCCCATGACGTTCCCACGGGCCACGGCGGCGGTAAGCTCAGGGCCGTATTCGGCGGTGGCGATCACGGCATCGTCGCAGTCTGTGGCATAGTAGGAATGGACGAAGTAGACGCAGTCCCCCTCCCGGATGTATTTGAACAGGGGAGAAGCTTTTTTGAAGATCAGGGCGTTCCAGCCGATGTGGGGGATCTTATAGTCCGCCGGGATCACGCCTTGCATCCCTACCACCTGTCCGGGGATCAGGCCCAGACCTTCGTGCTCGCCGTATTCGTAGCTTTTTTCGAAGAGCATCTGCATCCCAAGGCAGATGCCCATGAGGGGCTTGCCTGCGGCGGCCAGCTCCCGCAGGACCTGATCCAGACCGGAGGAGCGCAGTTTCTTTGCCGCGTCCTCGAAGGCTCCCACGCCGGGGAGGATGATCTGGTCCGCTTTTTTCAACACTTCAGGGTCGGCGGTGACGGTGGGTCTGCCGCCGATGGCGTTCAGGGACTGCTCCAGAGAGAACAGGTTGCCCACGCCATAATCAACGATCGCGACCATCAGAGCACTCCCTTCGTGGAGGGGATCTCATCGGCGCAGTCCGGGTCGATGGAGACGGCGGTCCGCAGGCTCCGGGCCACGGACTTGAAGGTGCCCTCGATGATGTGGTGGGAATTGGTGCCTGCCAGCTGGCGGATGTGCAGAGTACACTGGGCGTTACGGATGAAGCCCAACCAGAACTCCTCCACCAGCTCGGTGTCGAAGGTGCCCACCTTCTGGGTGGGGATCTGCAGGGCGTAGCCCAGATAGCCACGGCCGGACAGGTCTACGGCGGTGAGGATCAAACTCTCATCCATGGGGAGCGTGGTGTCACCGTAGCGGCGGATGCCCTTCTTATTGCCGAGGGCCTCGGCGAAGGCCTGACCCAGCGCGATGCCGATGTCCTCCACCGTGTGGTGGTCATCTACATAGGTGTCGCCTTCACAGGTCAGGGTCAGGTCGAAGCGGCCGTGACGGGCGAAGAGGGTCAGCATATGGTCAAGGAAACCACAGCCGGTACGGATCTCGGACTTGCCGGTGCCGTCAAGGCACAGGGACAGCCGGATGTCGGTCTCGGCGGTGGTACGGCCGATCGTGGAAGTTCTCATGATCATCCCTCCAAAATGTTAGTGATGGCTCCGGCGAAGGCCTCCATCTGCTCCTGAGAGCCGATGGTGATCCGCAGGTAGTCGGTCAGCCGGGGAGTATCGAAATGGCGGACCAGGATGCCCTGCTCCCGAAGCTTGGCGCAAAGGGTCTTGCCGGGGATGCGGTCGTGTTTGGCGAAAACGAAATTGGTCAGGGAGGGGAGCACCGTGAAGCCCAGCTTTTCCAGCGCTTCGGTGGTCCATGCCCGGGTGGCCATGATCTTTTCGCAGTTGGTGCGGAAGTAGTCCTTATCTTCCAATGCGCCCACACCGGCGGCCATGGCCATGCGGTCTACATTGTAGGGGTTGAAGGAGTATTTGATGGTGTTGAGGCAACGGATCAGGGCCTTGTTTCCGATGGCGAAGCCCAGACGGGCACCGGCCATGGAACGGGACTTGGAGAAGGTGCCGATCACCAGCAGATTGTCGTATTTTTTGGTCAGAGGGATGGAGGTCTCTCCGCCGAAGTCGATGTAGGCTTCGTCGATCACCACCAGACGGTCGGGGTCCGAGGACACGATCGTTTCCACCTGCGCCGGGGTCAGGTACAGACCTGTGGGGGCGTTGGGATTGGCGATGAAGACGGTGCCGGAGGTGCCCAGATAGTCCTGCAGGTCGATGGTGAAGTCCTCCTTCAAAGGCACCTCGGTGAAGGGGATCTGGTGGAGGGCGGCGAAGACCTTATAGAAGCCGTAGGTGATGTCGGGGAAGATCGCTCCCTTGGGGCAAAAAGCCTGGAAGGTGAAGTCCAGCACCTCGTCGGAGCCGTTGGTGAAGATGATCTCATCTTCCTCTACGCCAAAGACCTCCGCGCCCTTTTTGACCAGCGCGGTACAGCACGGATCGGAGTACAGCTCCAGTCTGCCTGCTTCTTCCCTTGCGTAGCGCTGGGCCAGCGGCGAGGGAGGGAAGGGGGATTCGTTGGTGTTGAGCTTGAGGAGAAGCCGGTCCTTGGGTTGCTCACCGGGGGTGTAGGGGGTCAGGGCCGAAAGCTTCGGGTCGAAAAAGCGGCTCATGCGTCTTCCTCCGTACGGATGATGGCACTTTTGGCATGGGCGGTGAGACCTTCGGCAGTGGCGAATTTCGCCACGTCTTTGGCTACCCGTGCCAGCGCATCCCGGGTGTAGTAAGTATACTGGGTCTTCTTAATGAAGTCATCCACGCTCAGGGGGCTGGAGAACCGGGCCATGCCGCTGGTGGGCAGGGTGTGGTTGGGTCCTGCCAGATAGTCGCCCAGAGCTTCGGGGCAGTTGCGGCCCATGAAGATGGAGCCCGCGTGGCGGATCTGGTCCAGATAGGCGAAGGGATCGTCCACACACAGCTCCAGATGCTCCGGCGCGATCTGGTTGGACACGTCGATCACCTGACGGAGATCGTCGGCAACGATGATCTTGCCGTTGACATCGATGGAGGCCCGGGCGATCTCGTGGCGCTCAAGCATGGGGATCTGGACCTCCAGCTCTGCCTGCACGGCCTGTGCCAGCGCCATGGAGTCAGTGACCAGCACGGCGCTTGCCAGCTTATCATGCTCGGCCTGAGAGAGGAGGTCGGCGGCAAGGTGCCGGGGATCCGACTTGGCGTCGGCGATGATCAGGATCTCGCTGGGACCGGCGATCATGTCGATGGATACCTGACCGTAGACCTGCCGCTTGGCTTCGGCAACGAAGGCGTTGCCGGGACCCACGATCTTATCCACTCTGGGGATGCTTTCGGTACCGTAGGCAAGGGCGGCGATGGCTTGTGCGCCGCCCACCTTGAAGATCTTATCCACGCCGGCCACATGAGCGGCGGCCAGGATCACGGGAGCCACCTTGCCCTCGGCGTTGGGGGGCGTGACCATCACCAGCTCGCCCACCCCCGCGATCTTGGCAGGGATGGAGTCCATCAGCACGGTGGAGGGGTAGGAAGCGGTACCGCCGGGGACGTACAGACCAGCCCGGTCCACGGGGAGGATCTTCTGGCCCATGAGGATGCCGTCCTCGTCGTTGATGATGAAGCTGTTACGCTTTTGGTGGCTGTGGAATTTACGGATGTTGGCGGCGGCCTGCTCCAGGATGCGCAGGAAGTCGGGGTCGACGGAAGCCACGGCTTCGTCGATCTCGGTCTGTGTCACCTGCAGAGCGGTGAGCTTCGCCTTATCGAATTTTTCGCAGTATTCAAAAAGGGCCTGATCGCCCCTTTGGCGGACGTTTTTGATGATGTCCGTGACGATGGCTTCTACATCGAAGGTGGGTTCCACCCGGGCGAAGATCTCGTCCGGGGATACCTCGCCGAATTTCAGTATTCTGATCATTGTCGGTCCCTCCTTTGGGAAGAGCGGCGGGGGCTTGCCCCCGACCTGCGGAGTCATTTTTCGGCTTGCAGCTGCTGCTGTATGCTTTCTACGATCCGGTCGATCTGGTCGCCCTTGAACTTGTAGCCGGACCGGTTGGCGATCAGGCGGGCGGAGATGGGCACGATCGTGTCGTAGACCTGGAGATCGTTCTCTTTCAGGGTGGTGCCGGTCTCCACGATGTCAACGATCACATCGGAAAGACCCAGGATCGGGGCGATCTCGATGGAGCCGTTGAGATGGATGATGTCGATGTCACGGCCCTGAGAGAGGTAATATTGGCTGGCGATGTTGGTGAATTTGGTGGCTACCCGGAGCTTGCGACGGGTATCGTCCCGGAAGCCTGCCTTGGCGGCGACAGCCATGCGGCATTTGCCCAGATCCAGATCCAGAAGCTCGTAGACCTCCGGCTCGTATTCCAGCAGGATGTCCTTACCGGCCACGCCGATGTCGGCGGCACCACGCTCCACATAGATGGCAACGTCCGAGGGCTTGACCCAGAAATAGCGGACACCGCACGCGACGTTCTCGAAGATCAGCTTCCGGCTGGGCTCCTCGATGGAGGGACAGGGGAAGCCGGCTTTTTTGAACATGGCGTAGACTTTTTCGCCCAGACGGCCCTTGGGCAGGGCGACGTTAAGCATCTGCATGATCTGCTACCTCCCGGATATGGATGATCTTGCCGCAACGGAGATCCTCCGGTACGGCCCGCTGGACCATGACCCGGCTCCCGTCGGCGGCCAGCTTCTTGGCGGCGGCACGGACGGTGGCGAGGGGCGTGTCCTCCTCGTAGATCAGCAAGGTGTCTACATCGTTCTCCTGTGCGGCGGTCTGCAGGTGCTCCAGCATATCCAGATACACCGCGAAGCCGATCGCCCGGTCGGTACGACCCAGCTTCTTCACCAGCTTGTCATATTGACCGCCGGAAAGGACGCTGCCGGGGAGACCGCTGACGAAGCCCTTGAAGACGAAGCCGTTGTAATAGTGGATGTCGTCCACCACGGAGAAGTCCAGACGGATCGCAGGAGCGATGCTGCTTTGGAGCAGAGAGCCGATCACCTCACGGAACCGGTCCAGCCGTTCCGGACGGACCTTTCCACGGAGCAGATCTTCCAGACGGGGCAGGACCTTATCCGGCGCGCCGGCGGTGGCGATCAGCTTTTGCAGGAGCGCCGTATCCTCCGCAGACATACCGGCGGCACCGCACACGGCGGTCAGCTCGTGGGGGCTCTTTTCGCCGATCGCCTTCAGGAGGGCGGGGCGATGCTCCGCAGGGAAGCGGAGGGACTCCAGAAGCTCCTCCAGAAGGCCCAGATGGGAGATGTCCAGCACCGCATCCCTGGAGATGGCGGTGAGGCTCTTGGCCGCCAGCAGGAGCACCTCGCTGATGCAGTAGCCGTCGATGGGGCCCAGACACTCCAGACCCATCTGCCGGATCTCACGGAAGCCCATGGCTCCCTTGGTGACACGGTAGACGTTCTCATTATAATACAGCTTCTGCACCGTGGGGGCGGCCTTGCAGTTCTTCACGATGGACAATGTCACGTCAGGCTTCAGGGCCATGAGCTTGCCGCTGACATCGGTGAAGGTGATCACCTGCTCAGAGATCAGGAAATCTTTATTACGGGCGTACAGGTCGTACTCCTCGAATTTGCTCATTTTATATTGGGTATAGCCGTAGCGGCTGTACAGACCTCCCAGAGTGTCTGCTACCCACTGGCTGGGGGATGGGGTCATCATGCTTCGTTCTCCTTCAGTTTCTTGATCGCGCTTTGGTAGCCGCCGGCACCGTGGTTCAGGCATTTGCTCACTCTGCCGATGGTGGCGGTGCTGACATCCACCCGGTCCATGATCTTCTGGTAGCTCAGGCCGTCGGACAGCAATACCGCCACGTCCAACCGCTGGGACATATCCGCCAGCTCCTTGATGGTACACAGGTCCTCGAAAAAGGCATAGCATTCTTCCGGACTCTCAAGCTGCAGGATGGCTCCGAACAGCCGGTCCAGAGAAGGGTCCCGCTTCATGGCGACACCTCCTTGATTTGATGGGGGTATTTTATCACTTTAGCAGAGTAAAGTCAACGGTGTTTTATGATCCTTGGAGGGTTTGATAGTTTTTGTTATGTGGACAGATGTGTTTTGGTGAAAATGATAGGGGGTGGATACGGGGGGGCTTACAGGATGGAGCCGGTAAAACGTATGTCATCCTGAGGAGGCGTAAGCGGGAGAAGGATCTTGGGACCCTCTTGACCGTGACGGTCTCAAAGGCGCGAAGATCCTTCGACTCGCTTCGCTCGCTCAGGATGACAGGGATGTTTATGCAAGGGTGGCGGCCATGACGGCTTTGATGGTGTGCATCCGGTTTTCGGCTTCGTCGAAGACGATGGAGGCTTCGCTTTCGAAGACCTCGTCGGTGACTTCCATGGCGGTCAGGCCGAACTTCTCATAGATCTGCTTGCCCACGGTGGTGTTCAGGTCGTGGAAAGCAGGCAGGCAGTGCATGAAGCGGCACTGCGGTCCCGCCATCTCCATGGCGGCCTTGTTCACCTGATAGGGCAGCAGGTCCTCGATCCGCTCCTTCCACACCTCGTCGGGCTCGCCCATGGAGACCCACACATCGGTGTAGATCACGTCGGCACCCTTCACGGCGGTGGGCACGTCAGAGATGAACTCCAGCACGGCACCGGTCTCGGTGGCGATGGCCTGACACTGGGCGATCAGGGCAGGGTCAGGGAAATACTTCTCCGGGGCGCAGGCCACGAAGTGGAGCCCCATCTTGGCACAGCCGACCATCAGGGAATTGCCCATGTTATACCGGGCATCG
>JAFNXT010000195.1 GCA_017378975.1 Oscillospiraceae bacterium | reverse complement strand
CCAAGGAAGCTGTGGACACCGGGCCGCTCACACCACAGCCGCACGCCCAATACCACGGCCACCACGACCACCAGCGTCAGGATGATCCCGACCCAAACCCATTTGCTCTTCATAAAAGCACCTGCCTCAATGTAAAGATACAGTAACTATAACACAGATCCTCCGAAAATGGAACCACTCTTTTCGCCGATCTCCACCGATCTCCGGAATTGGAAAACAATGTGACGCTTTGCCGGGATCCGGCGGTTTTTTTTCGGGTTTTTCGTCATTATCCCAATGTTGTTTTGGTTGCTTTTTTCCATAGTCCGGTGTTATAATGTCCTTAAGAACGCCTGCGGGCAAAAATTTTGAAACGAGGTATCTTGAAATGATCGCGTACGGAGATAACATCAAGGTTTTCTGCGGCAATTCCAACCCCGAATTCGCCAAGACCGTTTGTCAGGAGCTGGGCATCCCCATGGGCCAGAGCACCGTTCGGACCTTCGCTGACGGCGAAGCTTCCGTCTCTCTGGAGGAGACCGTCCGTGGTGCGGACGTGTTCCTGATCCAGTCCACCTGCAAGCCCGTCAACGACCACCTCATGGAGCTGCTGGTCATGATCGACGCCTGCCGCCGCGCCTCTGCCGGTCGGATCACCGCCGTGATCCCCTACTTCGGCTACGCCCGTCAGGACCGTAAGGCCAAGAGCCGCGATCCCATCTCCGCCAAGCTGGTGGCCAACATGATCACCGTGGCCGGTGCCGACCGTGTGCTGACCATGGACCTGCACGCCAACCAGATCCAGGGCTTCTTCGACATCCCTCTGGATCACCTGCTGGGCGCTCCTTCCTTCGTGGAGTACTACCTGAACAAGTTCCCCGAGGACAAGTTCGACCACGACGAGTTCGTGGTGGTCTCCCCCGACGTGGGCTCCGTGGCCCGTGCCCGTAACTTCGCTCAGAAGGTCCATATGGGTCTGGCCATCGTGGACAAGCGCCGTCAGAAGGCCAACGAGTGCGAGGTCATGAACGTGATCGGCGATGTCAAGGGCAAGACCTGCATCCTGTATGATGACATGGTGGATACTGCCGGCTCCCTGTGCAACGCCGCCAAGGCTCTGGTGGAGTTCGGCGGTGCCAAAGAGGTCTACGCCTGCGCTACCCACGGTGTCCTGTCCGGCCCCGCTTACGACCGTCTGGAGGCCAGCGTGATCAAGGAGATGCTGTTCCTGAACACCATCCCCCAGGCCGGCAACACCCCCAGCGGCAAGGTCAAGTTCCTGGACGTGGCTCCCGTGTTCGCCCGTGCCATCGAGCACATCCACGGCAGCACCTCCATCGCTGACCTGTTCTAAATGTTCGGAAAAAGCAATGAGAGCTGGCTGATCGTCGGCCTTGGCAACCCCGGACGGGAGTACGAGAAGACCCGCCACAACGCAGGCTTCCGTGCTGTGGATCTTCTGGCCCAGAAGCTGGGCTGTAAGATCGACCGTCTGAAGTATCAAGGTCTGTACACCCAGACGGTGTATGGCGGCAGGAAGCTGTTCCTGCTGAAGCCCCAGACCTATATGAACCTGTCCGGCCGTTCCGTCCTCCAGCTTTCGTCTTATTTCAATATCCCTCCCCAGCGGATCATCGTCCTGTTCGACGATATCTCCCTTCCTCCCGGAAGGCTCCGGATCCGTTCCGACGGCTCCGCCGGAGGGCATAACGGCATCAAATCCATCATCGCCGAGGTCGGTTCTCAGGACTTCCCCCGGGTGAAGATCGGCGTGGGCGGCAAAGCCCATCCCGACCAGGATCTTGCCGACCATGTGCTGTCCACCTTCTCTGCCAAAGAGGAGAAGGATCTGCAGTCCGCGCTGGAGCGGGCCGCCGATGCCGCCCTGACCGTCATGGAAAAGGGCGTGCCGGAAGCCGCCAACCGTTACAACGGCTCTACGCCGTAAATACCGTCGAAACCACGGAAAGGGGGTATCTCACCCCCTTTCCGCGTTGTCACGTGGACCGAAATATACTATGCGTAGGAAATACGGTGTCATCGCGAACCGGCCGCAGGCCGGTGTGGCGATCCCCGTCAGTCGAAGCGAAACACCACCACATCCTCCACCGAGGTGATCCCATGGAAAAACTACTTCAGGCCCTGAACGCGATACCGGAATATAAAGTCCTCCTTTCCGCCATCTCCAAAAATCAGTCCGCCGCCGTCACCGGCATCGGACAGATCAACCGCACCCACATCCTGGCCGCCCTGCGTCATGCCCTCCAACGCCCGATCGTGGCAGTGTGTCAGGACGATATGGCGGCCCGGCGGCTCCAGGAGGAACTGAAAAGCTTCCTTGGAGAAACGGCTCCCATGCTCCCCAGCCGGGAGCTGACCCTCTACGACACCGCCGTGGTGTCCCGTGCATGGGAGCAAAAACGTCTTCGCCAGCTCTACGACCTCCGTCTGGGGAAAACGCCCCTGCAGATCATGAGCTGGGACGCCCTGAGCCAGCGGACCATGCCCCCGGAGGTCCTGTCTTCGGCCACCTTCACCCTGTCCGTGGGCGGCACCTACGCACTGGACGATCTGCTGAAGAAGCTCACAGAGGCCGGCTATTCCCGGTGCGGCATGGTGGAAGGCCCCGGTCAGTTCGCCGTCCGTGGCGGCATCCTGGACATCTTCTCCCCTGCCGCCGACCAGCCCTTCCGGGCGGAGTTCTTCGGCGACGAGCTGGATACCATGGGCTACTTCGACCCTGCCACCCAGCGGCGGACCGACAACGTGGAGGAAGTCACGATCCTCCCCGTGGGCGAGACACAGCCCAGTCTCCACCCCGGCGGCACCGAAGGCTTGTGCCGTGACATCGCTTCCCTGATCGCCCGTCAAAAACGCCGGAAGCACCCCAACGAGGCCCTGATCGCCACGCTGGAACGGGACCTTGAGAAATATCAAAACGGCCTCCACGCCCCGATCTCCGACCGGTATATGTCCCTGATCTACCCGGAGCCTGCCAACGCGCTGGACCATCTGCCCCCGAACGCTCTGCTGGTGCTGTGTGACCAGAGCAGTCTGCGCCGCCGGGCCGCCAGCCGTACCGAAGAGCTGGGCATGCAGCTGGACTCCCTGCTGCAAGGCGGCCTGCTGGCCGGAGAGCTGTGCGACTATGCCACCGACTGGGACGGTTTCTGCCACCAGCTCACAGGCCGTACCGTGGTGTATATGGATGCCTTCGGCGGCAGTTCCTATCCTGAAGAGAACCGCCCCAAGCACCTGCTCCCCATCACTGCCAAACAGCTCCCCAGCTACGGCGGCAGTATGGATACCGCGGCGGCAGATCTTTCCCACTACCAGAAGCAGGACTTCTCCTGTCTGGTCCTCTGCGGCACCCGCCGCCGTGCGGAGCTGTTGCAGGAGACCCTCCGTGCCAGGAACCTTTCGGCCTTCCTGTGCATCCCTCTGGACACCATGCCCAAGGCCGGACAGATCCTGCTGACCGAAGGGACCCTGCCCTATGGTATGGAGTACCCGGACGCGAAGCTGGCGATCCTCACCGAAGGCCAGCTGATCGCCAAACGGGAGACCCGCCCCCAGAAAACGAAGAAGTCCGCCACCAACCGCCAGAAGCTCAACTCCTTCACCGACCTGTCCCCCGGCGATCTGGTGGTCCACGAGAACTACGGCATCGGCCGTTTCATGGCCATGGAACGGATCCGGGTAGACGGCGCGATCAAGGACTATATCAAGATCGCCTATCAGGGCTCCGATACCCTCTTCGTCCCTGCCACCCAACTGGATATGGTGGGCAAGTATATCGGCGGCGGTGGCGAGGATGCCAACGTCAAGCTCAACAAGATCGGCTCCGGTGCCTGGGAAAAGACCAAGGCCAAAGCCCGGAAGGCCGCCAAGGATATGGCAGGCGAGCTGATCAAGCTATACGCCGCCCGAAAGCGGCAGGAGGGCTTCGCCTTCGCCGCGGACTCCCCTTGGCAAAAGGAATTCGAAGACAATTTCCCCTACCCCGAGACCGACGACCAGCTCCGCTGTATCGCCGAGATCAAAGGCGATATGGAATCCCCCACTCCCATGGACCGGCTGCTCTGCGGTGACGTGGGCTTCGGCAAGACCGAGGTGGCCCTCCGGGCGGTGATGAAGGCCGTCATGGACGGCAAGCAGGTGGCGATCATGGTCCCCACCACAGTGCTGGCCCAACAGCATTACCAGACCGCCGTGTCCCGGTTCCGGGGCTTCCCGGTGAACATCGATGTGCTCAGCCGCTTCCGCTCTCCCAAGGAGCAGCAACGGACCGTCCAGAACCTCCGTTCCGGCACCGTGGATCTGATCATCGGCACCCATAAGCTCCTGCAAAAGTCCATCCAGTTCAAGGATCTGGGCCTGCTGATCGTGGACGAGGAGCAACGCTTCGGTGTCAGCCATAAGGAGCGTCTGAAAGAGATCGCCAAGGGCGTGGACGTACTGACCCTGTCCGCCACCCCGATCCCCCGGACCCTGAACATGGCCCTGTCCGGCATCCGGGATATGTCCACCATCGAAGCGCCCCCGTCGGACCGCTATCCGGTCCAGACCTTCGTCATGGAGCATAACAACGCCATCATCGACGACGCGATCCGCCGTGAAGTGGAGCGTGGCGGTCAGGTCTACTACCTGCACAACCGCACGGAAACGATCGACCAGTGTGCCGGTGCCCTCCGCCGCCGGATCCCGGGACTGAACGTGGCCGTGGCCCACGGCCAGATGGGCGAGGACGCCTTGGGTGATGTGATGCACGCCATGGCCGATGGCGATATCCAGGTGCTGGTGTGTACCACCATCATCGAGACCGGTCTGGACATCCCCAACGCCAACACCCTGATCATCGAGAACGCCGACCGCTTCGGCCTGTCCCAGCTCCACCAGCTCCGTGGCCGTGTGGGCCGTTCCACCCGTCACGCTTACGCCTACTTCACCTACCGCCCCGACAAGAACCTGACGGAGATCGCGGAAAAGCGCCTGTCCGCCATCCGGGACTTCGCTGAGTTCGGCTCCGGCTTCAAGATCGCCATGCGTGACCTTGAGATCCGTGGTGCCGGTAATCTGCTGGGT
>JAFNXT010000019.1 GCA_017378975.1 Oscillospiraceae bacterium | reverse complement strand
TCATGGACTCCGGCGACCTGGAGCGGGAGCGCGGCATCACCATTCTGGCTAAAAATACTTCCATTCATTACAAGGATACCAAGATCAACATCGTCGATACCCCCGGCCACGCCGACTTTGGCGGCGAGGTGGAGCGTATCCTGAAGATGGTCAACGGCGTCATCCTGCTGGTGGACGCCGCCGAGGGCCCCATGCCCCAGACCCGGTTCGTGCTCCAGAAGGCGCTGGAGCTGGGCCACAAGGTGATCGTGGCGGTGAACAAGATCGACAAGCCCGATGCCCGGATCCAGGAGGTCATGGACGAGGTGCTGGAGCTTCTGCTTGACCTGGACGCCACCGATGAGCAGTTCAACTCCCCCACCGTCTTCTGCTCCGGCCGCCACGGCACCGCCGCCTACGGCCCTGACGAGGTGGGCACCGACCTGGTTCCCCTGTTTGAAACGATTGTCAACTATATCCCAGCCCCCGAGGGCAATCCCGATGAGCCCCTCCAGCTTCTGGTCAGCTCCATCGATTACAATGAGTATGTGGGCCGGATCGCCGTGGGCCGTGTGGAGCGTGGCACCATCCGTGTCAATCAGGAGGTCACCATCTGCGACCACCACGACCCCGCCCTGAAGCAGAAGGGCAAGGTGGTGGCCCTGTATGCCTTCGACGGTCTGGGCAGATCCCCCATCCAGGAGGCCTCCGCCGGTGAGATCGTTGCCCTGTCCGGCATGGCGGACATCACCATCGGCCGTACCCTCTGCGCTCCCGACTGTGTGGAGCCTCTGCCCTTCGTGAAGATCTCCGATCCCACGATCGAGATGACCTTCGCCGTCAACGATTCCCCCTTCGCCGGCCGCGAGGGCAAGTTCGTCACCTCCCGGAACCTCCGGGACCGGCTGGAGAAGGAGCTTCTCAAGGACGTGTCCCTCCACGTCACCGAAGCTTCCACCGATTCCTTCAACGTGGCAGGCCGTGGCGAGATGCATCTGTCCATCCTCATGGAGACTATGCGCCGGGAGGGCTACGAATTCTCCGTGTCCACCCCCCGTGTGCTGACCAAGTCCATCGACGGCAAGCTCTGCGAGCCCATCGAGCGGATGGTGGCAGACGTGCCGGAGGAGTGCATGGGCGCCGTGATCGAGAAGATGGGCCGCCGGAAGGGTGACCTTCTGGGCATGACCCCCATGGGCAGCCGGTACCGTCTGGAGTTCATGGTCCCCTCCCGTGGTCTCTTCGGCTACCGCAGTGAGTTCCTCACGGACACCCGTGGCGAGGGCATCATGTCCAGCGTGCTGGATTCCTACGCTCCCATGAAGGGCGAGATCGAGCGCCGTCTCACCGGCTCCCTGATCGCCCACGAGAGCGGCGAAGCCGTCACCTACGGTCTGGCCGCCGCTCAGGAGCGTGGCGCCCTGTTCATCGGACCCGGCACGCCGGTGTACGCCGGCATGGTGGTGGGCATCTGCAGCCGTAACGAGGATATGACCGTCAACGTCTGTAAGCGTAAGCAGCTGACCAATATGCGTGCCTCCGGCTCTGACGAGGCTCTGCGTCTGGTGACCCCCCGGAACTACTCTCTGGAGCAGTGTCTGGAGTTTTTGGCCGACGATGAGCTGCTGGAATGCACCCCCAAGACCCTCCGCATCCGTAAAAGAGAGCTGGACCACGGCATCCGTATGCGCCAGCTCATGAAGAAGAAGAACGGCGAATCATAAGGCTCCCCTTGAGGGAAGGCATCACCATAAATGCAAAGGAGGATGCCCCATGAAGAAGAAAGAAAAAGAAATGATCGAGAAGGACAAGGAGTCCCATCGGGACGGATTGGGCCGGGCCGTGATCGGAGCTTTGCTGATCATGGCCATGGGTGCGTTGCTTTTGTTCTTGCCCCTGTACAGCTTCGCCACGCTGGTGAAGGTGCTGGGCTGGGTGCTGACCGTGGG
>JAFNXT010000194.1 GCA_017378975.1 Oscillospiraceae bacterium | reverse complement strand
GGATTTTCAATGCCGGTGATGGTGTCGCCCACCTGCGTATCGGCCACGGTTTTGATGGATGCGGTGATATAGCCAACTTCGCCGGCACCCAGTGCGTCCACGGGAATCAGTCCCTTGGGGTTCATGATGCCCACTTCCACAACTCTGTAGGAAGCACCGGTGGCCATCATCTTGATGTCCATGCCGGGACGGATGGTACCCTGCTTGATGCGGGTGTAGACGATAACACCGCGGTAGCTGTCGTACTGGCTGTCAAAGATCAGCGCCTGCAAAGGCGCTTCCCGGTCACCGGTGGGGGCGGGCACGTCCCGGACGATCATCTCCAGCACGGAGTGGATGTTGATGCCGTTCTTGGCGGAGATCTCCGGGGAGTCCTCGGCGGGGATGCCGATGATGTCCTCTACCTCGGCCTTGACCTCGGCAGGACGGGCGGAGGGCAGGTCGATCTTGTTGATCACCGGCAGGACCTCCAGACCGGCGTCGATGGCAAGGTAAGTGTTGGCCAGCGTCTGGGCCTCCACGCCCTGAGAGGCGTCCACCACCAGCACCGCGCCTTCGCAGGCGGCGAGGGAGCGGCTGACCTCGTAGTTGAAGTCCACGTGACCGGGGGTGTCGATCAGGTTCAGGGCATAGACCTCGCCGTCATCGGCGGTGTAGCGCAGGGTGGCGGCGGTGGCCTTGATGGTGATGCCACGCTCCTTCTCCAGATCCATGGAGTCGAGCATCTGCTGTTCCATCCGGCGCTGGTCCACGGCATCGCACTCCTCCAGCAGACGGTCTGCCAGCGTGGACTTGCCATGGTCGATATGGGCGATGATGGAGAAATTGCGGATCTTGGAAAGTTCAGTCATAAATAACACCTCGGTCAATGCATTGAGTAGGAAGGGCATACCATACCTATTTTCCTGATTATACAGAATTTTTCGTGAAAAGTAAACCGTATTATTTGCCGCGTGAGGGGAAAAATGAGCCCGTACCATGGCGTGCTCCGGCGAAAGGGGCGAAAATTTTAAGAAAAATATAAAAAAAGCCCTTGTCAAAAAGTGAAAATCGGGATATAGTCTTACGGCAAGAGAAATATCGGACATGGAGGGAGCGTACTATGAGCAACGCTAAGAAGACCCAGAAGCCCACCCCCGAAGAGCTGGCCGCCGCGATCCAGGCACTGATCGCTCAGGGCCGCAAGGACGGCATGATCCGTGCCGCGGATCTGAACACCCATTTGGAGAAGATGGAGCTGTCGCCGGAGAAGATCGAGGAGATCTACGACCGTCTGGAGGCCATGAACATCCAGGTGGTGACGGCTGAGCTGGATCTGGGCGACGATATGGACGTGGTCCTGGATGGGGACATCGATCTGTCCGGCGTGGAAGACGAGGATCTGGTCGATCCCGTGGACCTGGCGGCGGAATACAATCTGGATGACCCTGTGCGTATGTACCTGAAGGAGATCGGTCAGGTGCGTCTGCTGTCGGCAGAGGAAGAAGTGGAGCTGGCCAAGCGGGTATCCGAGGGAGATCAGGCGGCGAAGAACAAGCTGACGGAAGCCAACCTCCGTCTGGTGGTGTCGATCGCCAAGAAGTACTCCGGCCGGGGCCTGCACATCCTGGACCTGATCCAGGAGGGCAACACGGGTCTGATCCGTGCCGTGGACAAGTTCGATTGGACAAAGGGAAATAAATTCTCTACATATGCCACCTGGTGGATCCGGCAGGCCATCACCCGTGCCATCGCCGATCAGGCCCGGACCATCCGGGTGCCGGTGCATATGGTAGAGGTGATCAATAAGGCCACCCGGTGCAACCGGAAGCTGGTGCAGGAGCTGGGCAGAGAGCCCACCGTGGAGGAGATCGCCGCAGAGCTGGGTCTGCCGGTGGAGAAGATCATCGAGGCTAACCGCACCGCCGCCGATACCCTGTCTTTGGACACCCCTGTGGGTGACGAAGAGGATACCTCCATCGGTTCCTTCGTGGAGGACGAGCGGACCCCCGGTCCCGCTGACGCCACCTCCAATGCTCTGCTGGCCGAGGCCCTGAAGGAGATCCTGGATACTC
>JAFNXT010000193.1 GCA_017378975.1 Oscillospiraceae bacterium | reverse complement strand
GCATCTTCCTTGGCGGCGCGTCCGAGCTTGCGATGAATCAGTGGAGCTCGAGCTACATAGAAAAGGCGCTGAGTGTTCCCAAGCTCGTAGGAGACATATGCGGAATGGCGGGATTTGCCGCGATGCTCGGTATAGGTAGAAGCCTTTACGCCAAGTACGGTAAGAACATTTTGAAGTTTATGCTTTTCGGAATGGCGGGTGCGACGCTGTGCTATCTCGCTGCCGCTATTTCTGATAACGCCATCGTCGGCGTGGTCGCGTGCGCGCTTTGCGGATTTTGCGTGTCTATTACAGTCAGCAGATCTCCATGGACCCTGAACCGAATATCGTATCCCGCAAAGGGGAGACCGTATATCCGCTCCGGATCGCGCTGGTAGGAGGGGCGTGGGTCGTGGGACAGCAGGGCTTTGGCGGCCTCCTGTTTTTCAGCGGGAAGCAGATCCAGAAGTGGCTGGGGGAACTCTACCTGCAGGAGGAAGTCACCGGCCGTATCGGTGAAGCCTCCCAGTGCTTCAGGATGGGAGTCGGAGTAGGGGACATAGGGCTTGATATCCAGGATGGGCGTCCCATCCATCAGATCTGCTCCGGCCACATGGAGGACGGTCCCTTCTGCGGTCTGCTCTGTGCCCAGAAGACGGACACAGGACAGTCCGAGGGAATTGGGGCGGAAAGGGGATCGGGAAGCGAAGACACCGATCCTGGTGTTGCCGCCCAGACGGGGGGGCCGGACTGTTGGGGACCAGCCCTGACGGACGGCGGCGGAAAATTGCCAGATCAGCCACAGGTGGGAGAATCCTTCGATCCCACGCAGGGCATCGGGGTTTCGGTACTCCGGTTCGAAAACGATCGTCGAACGCAGTTCGTCCACCAATCCGCTTTGTCTGGGGATGCCGAATTTGGTCGGGAGGTCGCTTCGCATGGTCGCGATGGGGGTGATCTCGATCTTTCCCATCATGCCCTCGCTTTCCGCAGGCAGAAGGTCACAGCGAAGATCACTGCCAAAGCAAGAGAGATGGCGGCACCGGCAGAGGCGCCCCAGAGATAGGATATCACAAGTCCCAGGATACCGGCGATCAGGGCGAAGAGCACAGAGAACAGGTGGTATTGCCGCAGGTTCTTGGCGACGTTCCTGGCGGAAGCACCGGGCAGGACCAAAAGGGAGTTGAGGATCAGCAGACCCACCGAAGAGATCGAAAGTGTCACCACCACGGCAATGGCCGTGGTGAACAGGGTCTGACTCACACCGACGTGGATCCCACGGGAAGACGCGAGCTGGGGATATACGGAAGTCAGGGTCAGGCGATTGGCACATACCAACCAGAATATGACTACCCCCAAGAGCACCAGTCCAAGTGTACCGATCTCAGACGGGGTGATGGAAAGGATGTCGCCGATCAGATATTTGTTGTATTTCGTGAAGCTTCCACCGCCGAGGGTGGCGATGAAGATGCCCAGTGCCACAGCAGCACTTGAGAACACTCCGATCAGGGTATCAGCCGCCTGATCGCTTCGGCTTCGTACATAAGAGAACAGCAGAGCGAACACCACGGAGAAGATCACAGCGACCCAGATCGGAGCTGCCGCACCGCAGATACAGCCGATCGCGATCCCGGTGAAAGCAGAATGACCCAGCGCGTCAGAGAAGAAACTCATACGTCCGGTGACCACCATGGTCGAGAGGATGCCGAACAGAGGGGCCATCAGCAAAATGGCGAGCAAAGCGTTGCGCATAAAATCCCAGCGAAGCATCTCCAGAGGGATCAGATCGCAAATATGGTACCAAACGGTCAAATCGACGCACCTCCTTTCCGGTGGAACACGTTGGAGAAGGCTTCTGAAGCAAGGACCTCTTTGGGAGTCCCCTTGCACAGGACGGTATGGTCGATCAGTATCACCTGATCGGCATACTTGTCGAGGGTGGAGAAGTCATGGGTCGTCATGAGGATCGAAAGATCGTAGGTCTTGCGGATCTCGTCGAGCATATCCATGAGGGTGCCCATGCCCTCCACGTCCACGCCGGAGAGCGGTTCGTCCAGGATCAGGATGTTGGGCAGGGGCTCAAGGGCCAGCGCCAGCAGGACACGCTGGAGCTCACCGCCGGAAAGATTACCGACCCGCTTGTCGATCAGCTCCTCGCCGTGGACCCTTTCCAGACAGTCGAGGACTGTCTGCCGCATGGCTTTGGACAGCCCAAGGAATGCAGGGCGTTTGCTCATACAGCAGGCGAAGAGGTCTGCTACCGTCAGCGGATCGCCGGGGTCGAAGGCGGGGCTTTGGGGTACATAACCGATCCGGGGGCGACGTTCCCGCTGACCGGGAGCGGAGAAGGCGATCACGCCGTCATGATCGACCTGCCCGAGGACTGCTTTCAGAAACGTGGATTTACCGGCACCGTTAGGGCCGATCAGGGCTACCAGTTCGCCGCAGTGGACATGCATATCCACATGATGCAGGATCTCATCGCCGCCGATCTTCACGGACATATCCTTGACACGCAGGCAGCAGGAGTCCCCGCATCCGCCGCCGTGGAAAAATAGCTTCATCCCAATGCCTCCTTGATGGTATCGATGTTGTGGTACATGGCTTCAAAATAATCACGGGACATGGCCATGTCCAGCGGATATACCCGGATCCCGGTCTCGGATGCGACGATCTGGGCCGCGGAAGCACTGCCGTTGACCTCGGTGAAAATGGCCGGGAGAGAATGCTCTTCCACCAGACCGATCAGCTCGATCAGCTCCTGCGCAGAGGCTTCACTGCCGGATTCCTCTTCGATCGCCTTCAGGATATGCAGATCGAAGCTCTGGGCGAGATAGCTGAAGCCGTCGTGGAAGGTGATCATATCACGGCAGGATAGAGAAGCGAGGGACTCGTGGGCGTAACGGTCCAATCCTTCCAGCCGCAGGAGGATGGAGGTCAGGTTCGTCCGAAACGCGTCCTCGTGGTCCGGGAACTGGCGGATAAGATCCTCACAAATGTTGCTCGCCATGATCCCGGCGTTGTCAGGGGAGAGCCAGATGTGGGGGTCGCTGTCGTGATGGTGACCGTCATCCTCGTGGGTATGGCCATGGTCACACGCCGGTGCGATGCCCCGGGAGCTGTCAGATACCCGGGATAGACCGTGGAGCACGTCTTCCATGGTCTGTTCCATGCCACCGCCGGTGATCACCACCAGTTGGGCAGACTCCAACGCTTTGACCTGAGGGACGGAAAGAGAGTAGTCGTGGAGACAGGATACGCTTTCGGTCACAAGCTGTGTC
>JAFNXT010000192.1 GCA_017378975.1 Oscillospiraceae bacterium | reverse complement strand
CTTGGCATTGTCATCGGTGACGATCTTGAAGATGATGGTGTCGATCTTGGCGGCACCGCCGAAGTAGTCAGCATTCTTCACCATGGTGATGGCCTGACCAACATCCCAGCTTTCCAGCTTGTAGGGACCGGTACCAACGGGCGCCCTGAAGTAGGCCGATCCCCACATATCCTCGCCCCGGAGCTTATGCTCGGGCAGGATGGACATGGTCATGTAGTCCAGGAACGCGTAGTTGGGCTCGGACAGGACGAATGCGATCTCGGTGTCGGAGATGACCTTGATCTGGGCGATCTCGATGTAGTTGGGGTAGTTCTCGGAGCCGTTGTCGGGATCCATGATCGCTTCGATGGTGAACCTGACATCGTCGGCGGTGAACCTCTCACCGTCGTGCCACTTGACGTCGGAGCGGAGTTTGAAAGTGTAGGTGAGCGTTGCTTCGTCAAAAGTCCAGCTCTCAGCCAGACTGGCCACAGGCTTACCGTCCTTGTCCAGCTTCACCAGAGAGTCGAACAGCAGATGCTTGATCTCACAGTGCTCGTTCATAATGGGGTTGATGGAATCGTAGTCACCGGAGCCGTAGACCAAGGTAGACTTTTTCTCTTCCTTGGAGCAGCCTGCGAACATAGAGACCACCGTAAGGGCAGCCAGAAGCAATGCAAATAGTTTCTTCATTTTGGTTTTCGTCCTTTCTTTTTCCGGCAGGACAGTGTATAATGTGTTTGCTTGCCTTGATTTTGGGATCGGGGTCGGCAACGCCCCGGTATCGTGCCGGCTATGCCGGGGCATCTTTCTGTCTGAGATTATAAAGGTCCCAGTCCGCTTCCACAAGCCGGGTGGGGGGATATTTTTTGATGATCATTTTGCCGACATCCCCCGGCGGGGGTCGTACCCAAGCCCCATCCGCATTACGATAGTGGAAACGTCAGGAGGTAGTGCTATGGAAAAGATCATGGGCTCGGCAATGGAACAGATCCATGGCCTGTTAGCAAAAAAGGATGTGGTGATCGTGGCCATCGACGGCAAATGCACTTCCGGCAAGACCACCTTCGCATCCAAACTGGCAGAGGTCTACGATTGTAATGTGTTCCACATGGATGACTTTTTTCTTCGCCCTGAGCAGAGGACACCGGAGCGTTTTGCTGAAGTGGGCGGCAACGTGGACTATGAAAGATTCCGGGAGGAAGTACTGCTTCCGCTGAGATCCGGTAGGGCTTTTTCTTACCGTCCTTTTGATTGCAGTACCTTTACCCTTGCCGCTCCGGTCGCCGTTGCCCCCAAAAGGCTGAACATCATAGAAGGGACCTACAGCCACCATCCCTATTTCGGCGACCCCTACGATCTGAAGATCCTGCTGACCGTCGACGATGAGACCCAGCGGAAGCGGATCCTGGAACGCCCCGCTTTCCTCCATCAACGGTTTTTTGAAGAGTGGATCCCTCTGGAAAACCGATACTTCGATGGATCTGCTATCTCTGCAGGCCCCCACATCACCATCTGATGGATGCCGGCATCCCATATGGTAGTATTTTTATCGTCTTACCTTCGCTGTGCGTGAAAGGCCCCCTTCCGTGAAGATGCGACTGCATCATACCACGGAAGGGGGCCATTCGTCCATAGAGAAAGCAAGGTATCTTACGTTGCCTGATCCACCTGCCGCGCGAAGCGCAGGAACGCCGCTCTGCCTTCGCAGGTGTTTTTATACACACCGGCATCCTCCAGCACGGCGGCGAAGACCTTGCCGGTCTCCTGCAACAGGATCTGCAGGGCATTTTCGGCGGTGAAGGCATACCGGTCCTTCAGCTCGCCCACCCAAGGCGCGTGCTTGGCCAGCACGGGATCGGCGGCGATGTCCGCTCCTGCCGCCACGGCCTCCGCCAGCGCGGTCAGCTCGTCCTTCAGACGGCTGGGGAGCACCGCAAGACCCATGACCTCGATCAGGCCGATGTTCTCTTTTTTGATGTGGTGCTTGTCGGCGTGGGGATGGAACACGCCCAGAGGATGCTCTTCGGTGGTGATGTTGCACCGCAGGACCAGATCCAGCTCATAGTCCTCTCCTCTGCGACGGGCGATGGGGGTGATGGTGTTGTGGGGCTGGCCCCCGGAGAAGGCGATGATGCCGACGCTCTCATCGGTATAGCCACGCCACTCCGCCAAGATCTTGTCCGCCAGCGCCGCGATCCGTGCCGGATCGGCTCCCCGCAGACGGATCACGCTCATGGGCCACTTGACGATCCCGGCGTGGATATCCCCGAAGTCCCGGAAGGTCAGCGCCGTTTCCACCGGCGCGGTCTCCATGGCGAAGGTATACCGACCGCCCTGGAAGTGCTCATGGCTGAGGATCGAGCCGCCCACGATGGGCAGGTCCGCGTTGGACCCCACGAAGTAGTGGGGGAAGACCCGGACGAAGTCCAACAGCTTTTCAAACGCGGACCGGTCGATCTTCATGGGGACGTGCTGGGCGTTGAAAACGATACAATGCTCGTTATAGTAGACATAGGGGCTGTACTGCAGGCACCAGTCCGCGCCGCAGATCTCCAGCGGCACGATCCGGTGGTTGGCACGGGCCGGATGGCCCATACGGCCTGCGTAACCCTCGTTCTCCCGGCAGAGCTGACACTTGGGGTAAGCGGTCTGGGGCGCGTTCCTCGCGGCGGCGATGGCCTTGGGATCCTTCTCCGGCTTGCTCAGGTTGATGGTGATGTCCATTTCGCCGTACCCGGAGGGGTATTTCCAGCGCATATCCTTTGCGATGCGGTAGCGACGGATATAGTCGGTATCGCAGGAGAATCGATAGTACCAGTCGGTGGCCTTCACCGGATCTTCGGCATACAGCCGCCGGAAGGTCCCGATCACCTCTCTGGGCATGGGGGTGATGGCACCCATGATCCGGGTGTCGAAGATGTCCCGGGCGGTGATGCCGTCATCACACAGACCCTTTTGGACCGCATAGTCCAGGATATCCGCCAGGATCTGTTCCAGATCCTCGGACAGGAGCTCCTCCGAGGGTGCATAGTCTTCCAGCCCCAGAAGATCCAGCAGGCGGTTGGTCAGCACCTGATGATCTTCGGGCTCCGCCAGACCGCAGTTCATGGCATAGGACACCAGAGAATCGATACAGGTCCCGATCTTCATCCTTCTACCTCCATCTCCACACCGCCCTGCGGACGGATGCTCAGCACATGGCAGGCTCCCTGCCCCAGTACGCCATCGATGCCCGCCACGAAGCGGTCCAAAATATCGAAGGGCACGAAAGCCTGGACGGTCCCGGCGAAGCCGCCGCCGTGGACCCGGTAAGCGCCACGGCCCTCCAGGAAGCGCTCACAAAGCGCCAGCGCCACCGCCACATCCTGATGGGCCTTGTACCCGGCAGGGATCACGTTCTGCAGGTACATATAAGAGGAATAGCCGCTCTGCTTGACGAGGGAGAGGAACTTCCCGAAGTCGCCCTCCCGGAGCGCCGCCACCTGCTGGGGCACTCTGGCGTTCTCCTGATAGAAATGGATACAGCGCATGACCGCCCGGTCGCCGCAGGTCCGGCGCAGTTCCCCGATCCGGGCATAGAAGTCCCCTTCGTCGATCTGGGTCAGGACTTCCTTACCGAAGCAGGCCGCCACGGCCCTGATCTCGCCGGGGATGGCGGCGTATTCATCGGTCAGGTCCGCATGATCGGCCCCGGAATCGATGATGCACAGGGCGTGACCGCAGGAAGCGAAGTCGAAGGCCACGGGCTCGATCACTGGGGCATCCTTGTGGAAGAAATCGATGGTGACCAGATTGCCCACGGCAGAGGCGGTCTGGTCCATGAGGCCG
>JAFNXT010000191.1 GCA_017378975.1 Oscillospiraceae bacterium | reverse complement strand
CGGTCCCCCACGGGACCGTACGGCGAGGGCTCGCCGCCCGGTGGGCGGCGACGGCGGGGGCAAGCCCCCGCCCTACATTAACGGACCGGCGTAGCCGTAGGGCGGATCGGTATGACCCTCCCCTACAGATAGGGAACGTACGTTGGACGAACACGCCCCTACAGTCAGCGATGTGATCCGGATGCCGAACGGCAAAAGCAACGGCGGAGGCTCCGCCTCCGCCGTATATCCTGTCACATCTTCGTGATATTGAACTTCACATATTCGTCTTCCAGCCGGTCCAGCCGTTCCTTCAGCCGGAGCAGGCGGAACACATGGTGCCGCGCCACATCGGTCAGGATGCACACAGCGAAGATCCCAAACGCGCATCCCAGCACCGCCGGCACCATCAGGGGCAGGCTCAGCTTGCCCAAGGGGGCGAGGAGGCCGGACAGCAGGTAGGTCCGCAGATACTCATGCTCATGGATCAGATACACGCCGAAAGCGCCGGGGGTCAGGAAGGCGATGGGCTTCTCCGCCCACCGGGGGATCCGGGCGTTCTTACAGGCGAAGAACAGGGCGACGCCGGAGGCCAGCACCAGCGGAGAACCGATGTCGGTCAGACCGATCTGATCCGTGAAGGGCCACCAGGCGGCCTTTTGCATCGGGTCCAGCACCAGCCGCAGGACCAGCGGCAACAGGCTCGTGATCACATAAGCCACCAGCGCCTTCCCGGCGGTGATCTCCGCTCCCACATCATATTTGCGGAAATATGCGCCCAGCAGGTACATATAGATCAGCCACAGGGTGCCGTAGCCCTCGTTGAGCCCGAACGCGTCCCGGCCGGACAGGCTGGGGATCAGGCTGAAGGCGATGAACAGGAGCGCCAGCAGGACGCCGGTCTGCTTCTTATTTAGCGCTTCGAGACCCATGTTCAGGAAGGGGATCAGCAAAAACAGGGCAAAATACGAAGATAGATACCAATAAAGGTTCTTGGACACCGGGAACACCAGACAGCTCAGATGCTGCAGAGAGAACAGACTGGGCTTGAAGCACCACACGAGGGTGCCGATCCCCAGCGTGTACACCAGCGCCTGGAGCCACAGCAAGGCCAAAGACGAGAAGCGGTATCTGGCCCGGATGTAGACGTAGCCCGTGAGCATGGCGAAGGTGTTGATGGTGCAGTAGGCGAAGCACTCGATCAGGATGCAGGCCCAGTATTTCATGGAACCCATCTCCACCGCCGACACCACACCGCCCCGACGCATCATATGTAAAGTCACGATCAGCAGCATGGAGACCAGCCGGAGCAGGTCAAGACCATAGTTCCGTTTCATTGGAGGTCCTCCGTATCTATTTATAATGTATAGCTATCCTACCATAGACAGGACCGGATGTCCAGTAAAACACATACGGTACGTCCTCCGTAGGGGTGGGTCGGTGACCCGTCGCACCGATCCGAACATTGTAGGGGCGGGACAGTGTCCCGCCCGTCACGGTCCGGCAGGACCGTCACGGCAGTACCTCGTCGCATCCGGGATCCCATACGGAGAACGTACCGTATGTGTTTTACTGGACATCCGGTCCTGTCTGTGGTAGGATAGCTATACATTATAAATAGATACGGAGGACCTCCAATGAAACGGAACTATGGTCTTGACCTGCTCCGGCTGGTCTCCATGCTGCTGATCGTGACTT
>JAFNXT010000190.1 GCA_017378975.1 Oscillospiraceae bacterium | reverse complement strand
GATAACTCCCCCCGACCCTCCGGGCCCCCCTCGCTTGCGAGGGGGCAAGTTCGCCGCCCGAGGGCGGCGACGGCGAGGGCATGCCCTCGCCCTACAGGGGGGACAACTCGCTGCGCCCGTCCGGGATCCATGGGATCCCGGGATGCGACATGGTACCACTTGCACGGTCCTGCCGGACCGTGAAGGGAGGGTCACTGACCCTCCCCTACGCATGGGTACGGTACCGTGGAGCCTTCGGCTCTGCGGCGGTGGAGGCTCCACCCTACGTCGATCTATGTGACAAATCCGAAACGGCCTGTCTTCGCCAGCGAAGACAGGCCGTTTTCAGGTCTTCTTGATGAACTTCTCTTTACATTTGGGGCAGGTGATGGAGATCTTGCCTTTGCCACGGGGGACCCGGAGACGCTCATGGCAACGGGGGCAGTGGTAATACCGATGGTCCCGGTCCTTCACCTGCTCCAGCAGTCTGAGGAACCGGCGGTTCTCCTGATAGCGCTTATAGGTCTGCCGGGAGAAACAGCGGAACACCGTATAGCCCATGATACCGTAGGACAGCAGCGTCAGTCCCAGCCGCACCGGCGCCCAAGGCATCAGCAGTGCCAAAAACACCACTGCCACACCGGTCCACATGAGGGTGGAATTGAGCTTGTCCATGCCGTAACGCCCGGTCATGAAACGGGACACAGAGAGGGATAACTTTTGAATCAGTTTGCGGATACCATCCATAGAACATCACCCAAAATACAAGGATATAGGAACATTATATCGCCCTGAGATTGGATGACAACCCCTTTTTCCCATTGTTTACGGATAATTTACAGAACCTTACCGCCGTTGACCGTCAGCCGGAACTGACAGCCCAGCATCTCCGCCGCCCCCCGGCACATGAGCATACGGCCAAGGAAGATGTCGAAATATTCATACATGGTGCAGATGCTCTCATCTACCTGCAGGTTCAGGGCGATCTTTTTCTCCACAGGATCTACCTTCAGGCTGGAGCCTGTGACGGCGTAGTTCACCCGGTCATGGATGTCGAATTTTTCCGGATCCGAGCGGACCCGGTTCCGCCGCACGTCGGCCTTGTCCGCCAAGATCAGAGCGGCGGAGACCGGGTCCTTGGCACCGCCGGTGGACTCGTCATGGTTGCCGATGGCGGCGATCACACAGATCCGGTCCTCCAGAGGCATATCCGTGGCCTTCAGGATGTCGTTGGCCAGGATCGCCCCCAGCTCGGCGTGGCTCTTTCGGTTGATGGCGTTGCCGATGTCGTGCATGATACCGGCGATCTTGGCCAGCTCCTGCTCCCGTTCGGAGTAGCCGAGCTTCCGCAGGATATACCCGGCCCGGTCTGCCACCAGCGCGCAATGGGCGATCGAATGATCCGTGAAGCCCAACACGCCCAAATTATGATTGCCCCGCTCCAGCAGAGCCAGCACCTCCGGATGGTGCAGGATGTATTCGTAAGTCATAGAGTTACCTCCTCATGTAGGAAAAGGGCCAGCGCCCCGGTGTGTCGATGGACGAATGCAAAATGCATAATGCATAATGAAGAATTTAGACTATCGGGTTAAAACAGCCTGACAACAAAACGCACAACATAACAAGTTTGTCATTCTGAGCGGAGTGAAACGGAGTCGAAGAATCTACGCATTATAATGGCATTTGCAGTAAAACCGGTGCGAAGATCCTTCGACTCGCTGCGCTCGCTCAGGATGACATGGTTGTAGGTTTGTCTGTTTTTACGGCAGGCTGCTTAAAGCCGATAGCCTAATGAAGAATTATTGTATTTCCTTCGGAAATAGATTTAATATCATCCCCGAAGGGGATACCTCAATTATGCATTCTGCATTCTTCATTATGCAATCGTTGAAAACGTAAACGATGCGTCCATCAGGACGGCAAACGATGCTCTGTGGGTGGGTCACTGTTCCCTCACCAGCATGGGGGTCAGCTTCGGTTTTTGGTAGCGGTCCACGAACCGGGGGCATTTGATCAGGAAGGCGTACCAGATGGGATATCCACAGCCAAGGAGCGTCTCGGCGTTGCCCTGACCTTTGGAGATGATCAGGTCGGCTTGGTCCATGGCCTGCTTCGCTTCTCCACTGAGGGCCGGGATGTGGGTCCCGGGGATGCAGTTGCCGTTGTCGATCACGGGGAAGCCGATCCCCACGGCGGCCGCGTCCTCCCGGGTGGCATCGTTCTGGGCAGGACCGCCCCGGACGCAGAAGGTGATCTGGAGTTTGGGATAAGCCCTTTGGAGCTGTTCGGCGAAGATCCGGTCGAAGCCGATCTCTCCGGCGTTGTCCGTCAGGTACAGCAGACGCTCCGCCTTTTCAAGGTCCCGGCACAGCTCCGGATAAGCGGTCAGCTCCATATCCATGGCTTTCTCCAACATCATATCCAGTTTTTCAAAGGATACTTCCCCTTGGAGGGCGGAAAAATCGATATAATTGCCCAAAATGGCAAGCTGGAGCCCGGCCTTCACAGGGTCCGGGGCAGTTTCTGCCCTTTGACGGATCGCGTCCAGCCGCTCCATGACGAACCGGTTGGAGTCTTCCTTCTCCTGCCGGAACCGGTCCGGCTCCAGACCGAAATGCTTCTGGAACAGTTCATTGGTCCCCGGTCCCACAGCAGGGGTATTGGTCCCGGAGGGCATGCTCAGATACAACCGCATCAGATCCCGGGCAAAGGCCGTGGCTTTCTCCTCGTCCCCAAAAGACCGGGCCGTCTCCACGTTCCGCTTGAAATGGCAGAGCATACATTGGGCATCCATCACCATGGACATGGGATCACCTTCCTCGTTGATAACAGTAGGGGCATGAGAGCGAGATACGAGATAGGGTCGGGGCTTGCCTCCCTCACTTGTGAGGGAGGTGGCACGGCGTCAGCCGTGACGGAGGGTGTCCTCCATCCTTCGTTTTACCTCTTCATCGATCACGGTACACACTCCGTAAAAGTTTCTGTCCACATCTAAATTACAAAAACGCAGTACCTTCAGACCATAGCGTTCCAATACCATAGTACGATACCCATCACGGCGCTCCACTTCCGGGTCGTAGTGTCCTCCGCCATCCAGCTCGATCACCAGCTTTGCCGGAAAACAGTAAAAATCTACGATATATCGATCGATACACTTTTGTCTGTGGAAGCGGACGGGATAGTCTTTCAGAAACAAATACCAGAGTTTTCTTTCCCAAGGAGTTTGGTTTTTACGAAGCTCTCTGGCAAACATCTTGTTCTTTGGATCGTGCTTCATTTTGGCCTTCTCCTCCTATTCGGACACCCCCCGGCCTCGCTTCGCTCGTCCACCCCCCTCGTAAACGAGGGGGGCAAGGCTCCCCCCGGCACTTCGTGCCACCCCCCTCGTAAACGAGGGGGGCAAGGCTG
>JAFNXT010000189.1 GCA_017378975.1 Oscillospiraceae bacterium | reverse complement strand
GACCTGGAACATTTCGCCGGCACCTTCGCAGTCAGAACCGGTAATCAGGGGAGTGTGGACGTAAACAAAGTCCCGGTCCTGGAAGAACTGGTGGATCGCCATGGCGGCAAGGCTGCGGACACGGAACACAGCCTGGAAGGTGTTGGTCCGGGGACGCAGGTGGGTGATGGTCCGCAGGAACTCCATGGAGTGCCGCTTGGGCTGGAGGGGGAAGTCGCCGGTGGAGGGGCCCTCCACGGTGACGGACTCCGCCTGGATCTCGAAGGGCTGCTTGGAGTCGGGGGTCAGCACCAGCGTGCCCTTGACGATCAGGGCGGCACCGATGTTGATCTTGGAGATCTCCTGGAAGTTGGCGATGGTGTCGTTATAGACCACCTGCACAGGGGTGAAATAAGTACCGTCGTTCAGGACGATGAAGCCGAACTGCTTGCTGGGACGACGATTGCGGACCCAGCCGCCCACTTCGATCTGCTGACCGGCGTATTTTTCAGTGTTTTTGAAGAGTTCACGAACAGTGATCAGTTCCATGATCTAAACCTCTCTTGCTTATAGGAATATAAAATAGAGTATACGCCAAAATCTTGGATTTTACAAGAGGGAAAAGGATTTTTTTCAGGAAAGGAGGTCGATCAGGAGCTGGGTGCATTTCTCCATGTCCTCCACGGGGACGTATTCGAAGCGGCTGTGGAAGTTCTGACCGCCGGTGAACAGGTTGGGACAGGGCAGGCCCATGAAGGACAGACGGGCACCGTCGGTGCCGCCCCGGATGGGACAGACCTTCGGATCGATGCCCAGCGCTTCCATGGCGGCTTTCGCCTTCTCCACGATGTGGATGTGGGGCAGGATCTGGTCCTTCATGTTGTAATAGCTGTCTTTCAGGTCCAGTACCACGGTGCCCTCGCCGTATTTGGCGTTGAGGAAGGCCACAGCCTGACCCATCACCTGCTTTTTCTGTGTGAACTTTTCCATATCATGATCGCGGATGATGTAGTGGAGCTGGGTCTGCTCCACGTCGCCCCGGATCTCGTTGAGGTGGAAGAAGCCCTCGTAGCCCTCGGTGGATTCGGGGCGCTGGTGGATGGGCAGAAGGCTCTGGAGCTCCATGGCGATCAGGATGGAATTGACCATCTTATCCTTGGCAGAGCCCGGGTGGATATTGGTGCCGTGGACGGTGATGAAGGCGGAGGCTCCGTTGAAATTCTCGTATTCCAGCTCGCCAAGACCACCGCCGTCTACGGTGTAGGCGTAGTCCGCTCCGAATTTCGCCACATCGAACAGGTCGGCACCTCTGCCGATCTCCTCGTCGGGGGTGAAGCCGATCTTCAGGGTGGCGTGGGTCCGGCGGGCGGTCAGCAGATGCTCCGCCGCCGTCATGATCTCGGCGATGCCGGCTTTGTCATCGGCACCCAAAAGGGTGGTGCCGTCGGTGACGATCAGGTGCTTGCCGACCTGCTCACGAAGGCTGGGGTACTCGGCGGCACGGAGCCAAAGGTCCTCTTTTTCGTTGAGCAGGATATCCTCGCCGGTGCAGGGCACCACACGGGCCTGTACGTCTTTTCCGGAGGCATCGGGGGAGGTGTCCATATGGGCGATCAGGCCGATGGTGGGGAGCCGGGGATCGCCGGGGACGGTGCCGTAGATATAGCCGTTGTCATCCATGTGGGCATCTTTGATGCCCATGGCGAGCATCTCCTCCACCAGCGCCTGACCGAAGGTACGCTGGCCGGGGGTGGAGGGACAGGTGGGGGAAGCTTCATCGGACTGGGTATCGAAGCGCACATAGCGCAGGAAACGGTCTTGGACAGTCTGCATGATATGATCCTTTCTGAATAAAATGCATAATGCATGATGCAGAATGCATAATTTAGGTGTCCCTTCGGGACTATTTTAAATCATTCGCGAAGCGAATACTATCATTCTGCATTATGCATTATGCATTCTGCATTCCGAAGGTCAACGGGGTTCGCTTTTGAAGGGAGGGTCGGCGGGGTAGATGCCCTGGAGCTTTTGCATGGTGCGCTGGACGGCGTCACGGGAGTTTTTCCAGTCGGCGGAGGCGTTGCGGTAGTCGAACTTGTCGATGAACCAGTCGAGGTCGCCCTTGACCCGGGCCATGTTCTCACGCATGAGTCGGAACACCGTGGGATAGAACCACTCCTGCTGGCCGCCCGGGACCTTGTCGGGGGCTTCCTCCATGAGCCGCAGGAAGTGGCGCATACAGAAGCCCTTACTGCCCTCTACCTTGGCACGGAACTCGGGATCCTTGCACAGATGGAAGAAGGTGGCGTAGTAGCGCTCCATGTTGTATTCGATCTTGTTGCAGATGAAGCAGGAGCTTTGCTTCTGCCGGACCCAGGTCACGAGGGGGCTGTCGCCGGTGTCCTGCTTCTTGCTGAAAAGGCTCCGCTTGCCGGGGATCTGGTATTGGTCCATCTGCTTCGACATCTCCTCGAAGAGGGACACGAAGTAGGTCTGCATGATCAGGGCACTGCCCAGAGGGTTCTCGTAGTCGAAGAGTTTTTTGTAATGAGCGCCGCAGAAGCCCTCCCGGTCGGTGGCAAGGCGGACCTCCGGTTCCATGTAGCTGGCACCGGGTCCGATGGTGTATTTGATGGTCCGCTGTTCCACCTGCCGCTCAAGGAAGCAGAAGGGACATTCGTCATGGGCATCGAAGGCTTCGTTGACGGGGATGGTGTAGATCTTTTCTTTCATGGGAAGGCTCCTTTTTAAGGTTTTCCGATGATCGCTTGGGATCCTCGGCGGTGGGGGGTCAATGGTCCAGACGGTGGTCGCCTTTGGCGGCACCACGGAAGCCTATTTCGGTGCCTTTGATGATGCGGACGAAGTTTTGACGGTGCTTATAGAGGATGATGAGGGTGGCGACACAGAGGATCAGGGCGGAGATCACCGACACGAAAAAGGTGAAAGTGGGTACCAACAACACCGTGGACAGGGTGCCGAGGACGATATAGTCCGTCACCAGCGTGATGATCACCAGCAGGACGCAGACCACCAGCGCCAGCTTCCAGTCCAGCGCCAGAGTCATGCCGATGAAGGAGGCCAGACCTTTGCCGCCCTTGAAGCGGAGGTAGAAGGGGAAGATATGCCCCAGTACACAGCTCACGCCTGCCACCACGCCGCTGTACGGCACCGGGAAGAGCCATCGGGCGAGGAGGACAGCGAGGGCCGCTTTGCCGATGTCATGGATGCCCACCAGGATGCCGGCTTTCCAGCCCAGAAGCATCACCGCGTTGGAGGTACCGAGGTTGCCGCTGCCGCCTTTTCTCAGGTCTGCCTGCTTGATACGGCTCAGGTACCAGGCCATGTTGGAGGTGCCCAACAGGTAGCCCAGCAGGACGATCGGAAGGTAGATCATAGTCTGTGCTCCTTTCAAAACTATCATCTTAAATATATCACGTTTGGTGCCGGTTGGAAAGATGCTTTTTTCTAAAAAATCCGTCGGAGCGCCGGTGTAGTTGTTGACTTTGTGGGCCGGATATGATAATATCCAAGGGAACTACTTTAAGTGGAGGTAACTCTTATGGAGCATATCATGACCATCGAGACTCGTGACCTGTGCGAGAGCGCATGCAACGGCGGCTGCGGCGAGTGCCAGACTTCCTGCCAGTCTGCTTGCAAGACCAGCTGCGGTATCGCCAATCAGCAGTGCGAGAGCAAGTGATCGCAAATGCAAAATGCCGCCGGTAACGGCGGCATTTTTTCGTAAGGAGAGAGAAACTATGATCCATCAGTATAAACTCGGTGGCTACAATATCGTGCTGGACGTTTGCTCCGGCGGTGTCCATGTGGTGGACGATGTGGCCTATGACATGATCGCCATGTATGAGGACAGCGACCGGGAGACCGTGCTGTCTGCCATGGCGGAAAAGTATCCGGCGCTGGAGGCGGCGGAGCTGGAGCGTTGCTACGGTCAGATCACCGGTCTGGCGAAAAGCGGCAAGCTCTTCGCTCCCGACACCTTCGAGCCCATGGCCGGGAAGCTGAAGCAGAAGACCGCCGGTGTGGTGAAGGCTCTGTGCCTGCACATCGCCCATAGCTGTAACCTCAACTGCTCCTACTGCTTCGCCAGTCAGGGCAAGTATCACGGCGAGCGGGCCCTCATGAGCTTCGAGGTGGGCAAGCGGGCGCTGGACTTCCTAATCGAGAATTCCGGCACCCGTCGCAATCTGGAGGTGGACTTCTTCGGCGGGGAGCCCCTGATGAACTTCCAGGTGGTCAAGGATCTGGTGGCTTACGCCCGGAGCATCGAGAAGGAGAAGGGGAAGAACTTCCGCTTCACCCTGACCACCAACGGCGTTTTGGTGGACGAGGACGTGATCGAGTTCGCCAACAAGGAGTGCCACAACGTGGTGCTGTCTTTGGACGGTCGAAAGGAGGTCCACGACCGGTTCCGGGTGGACTATGCCGGAAAAGGCAGTTGGGATAAGATCGTGCCCAAGTTCCAGCAGTTCGTCCAGGCCCGGGAGGGCAAGGGCTACTACATGCGTGGCACCTTCACGCATGCCAACCCCGATTTTCTGGAGGACATCAAGACCATGCTGGATCTGGGCTTCCGGGAGCTGAGCATGGAGCCGGTGGTCTGCGCCGAGGACGATCCCTCCCGTCTGACGGAGGAGGATCTGGCCATCGTCATGGAGCAGTATGAGCGTCTGGCGGAGCTGATGCTCCGGAAGGACGAGGAGGGCGATCCCTTCACCTTCTATCACTACATGATCGACCTGACCGGCGGTCCCTGTATCTACAAGCGGATCTCCGGCTGTGGCAGTGGCACCGAGTATATGGCGGTGACCCCCTGGGGCGATCTGTATCCCTGCCATCAGTTCGTGGGAGATGATAAGTTCAAGCTGGGCGACATCTGGCAGGGCGTGACCAACAAGCCCTGTCAGGCAGAATTCGCCGCCTGCAACGTCTATGCCCATCCCGAGTGCCGGGATTGCTGGGCACGGCTCTACTGCTCCGGCGGTTGCGCCGCCAACGCCTATCACGCCACGGGCTCTGTCACCGGTGTGTATGAGGATGGCTGTAAGCTCTTCCGTAAGCGTATGGAGTGCGCCATCATGGTGGCGATCGCCCGTGCTTTGAAGAAGTGATGGATACACCGATCTGCGACTTCGTCGGCACTATGCGGACGGAGAGCTGCTGCGACTGCATATGCCCGGTCACAAGGGCGTTTCCCGACTGGGCGTGGAGGCCATGGACATCACCGAGGTCCATGGGGCCGACAGTCTGTATGAGGCGGAGGGCATCATCCGAAAGAGTGAAGATAACGCGTCCCGGCTCTTTGGGTGCCCTACCTTCTATTCCACGGAAGGGTCTTCCCAATGTATCCGGGCCATGCTCCATCTGGCTACCACAGGAAGATCCAAGGTGGTGGCGGCGGCACGGAACGTCCATAAGACCTTCTTGTCCGCGGCGGCTCTGCTGGATCTGCAGGTGGAATGGCTGTATCCTCAGACAGGGGAGAGCTATCTGTCCTGTACGCTGGATCCGGAGACAGTGGATGCGTTCCTGACGAAGACCCCGGTGGCGGCGTTGTATGTCACCAGTCCCGATTATCTGGGAGCCATGGCGGATATCGCCGGTCTGGCGGAGGTCTGCCACCGGCATGGGACGCTTCTGCTGGTGGATAATGCCCATGGGGCGTATCTTCGGTTTTTGGAGCCCTCCCGGCATCCGGTCGATCTGGGGGCGGACCTTTGCTGTGATTCTGCCCACAAGACCTTGCCGGTGCTCACCGGCGGGGCGTATCTGCACATCGCTTCCCGGCATGACGGGATGGTGAAACGTGCCAAGGATGCCTTGGCTCTCTTTGGGTCCACCAGTCCCTCGTACCTCATTTTGCAGTCACTGGACCTTGCCAACGCCGCGCTGGCGGAGGGCTATCCTCAGAAGCTGGCGGAGCAGGTGGCGGCACTGGATGGGCTGAAGGAGCGTTTGGTCCGGAAGGGCTGGGTGACGGTGGGGGGAGATCCCCTGAAGCTGACGCTGGATCTTCGGGCCGTGGGTGGTACCGGAGCGGATCTTGCCCGGCATCTGCGGAGCCACGGGATCGAGTGCGAGTTCGCGGATCATGACTACTTGGTGATGATGTTCACGCCGGACAACGGTGCTGACTGTTTGCGTTTGGTGGAAGAGGCGCTGGATGCCTTCCCCTTGGGGCAG
>JAFNXT010000188.1 GCA_017378975.1 Oscillospiraceae bacterium | reverse complement strand
GTAGGGGCGGGTCTCCTGACCCGCCCGTCCGGGATCCATGGGATCCCGGAATGCGACGAAGCACCACTTGCACGGTCCTGCCGGACCGTGAAGGGAGGCTCCCGTCCGAAGCGTCGTAGTTGCTCAGAGAAGAGGGTGCCGTGGTGCTGTAGAACACGTGGCAGGTGGTATAGCTGCCGCTGGTGGACTGAAGGGAGTAGTAGGAGCCGGAGTAGCACCAGTGGTGGTACACATAGCCGCTGACCGCGTCGAGATCGATCACACGTTTGGTGGTGGCGGTCTCCGAAGCCGTGACCTTGGAGGTCTTGTTATCGTACTTGGTGTAATAGTAGTTGGAGGTCTTGATGCCGGAGGACCAGGAGCTGACATATTCCACATTGCCGGAGCCGGACTTCTCCCAGATCCAGGACTTTTGGGTGTAGCCTTCCATGGAGGTGTCATAGGAGGTCCTGGTCTCGATGTCAGACCAGCGGTACTGGGTGACGGTCTCGAAGAGGGCCGGATCCATGCCCTCCGGGATCTGCTCCAGCAGGGTGTCCAGCCGGTGATCGCCGCAGGTGGTACAGGTATACTCGAAGCCTCCGGGGCTCACACAGGTGGGCTGTTTCAGCACCACAGCATAGTCATGGCCGGGGGCCACGATCGCCTGCTTCTCCACCTTGCCGCAGTTGGCGCAGGTACGGGTCTGACTGCCGCCGGTGACCTGCGTGCCTGCGGCATCGAAGCCGCTCCGGACCCAAACCTCCACCTTCCACACCTCGGTGCAGGGCGCGGACACCGTGCCGTTGACGTAAAAGACGCTCCCCTTCACATGGCCGTTGGGGACCGACGCGCCGGTGATCTTGATGTCGCCGGAGTCATGGCCCAGATATTTGGCTGACTCGTGATAGATATAGCCGGTCTTGCCACCTTTGGTCACGATCTCATAGAAATAGTTGCCGTAGTGGTTGGAATACAGGCCGGTGACCTCATAGGTGTCCCCCTTGGCGGCCTGCTCCAGCTTCTCAGAGCCGTTGGTGTCGGCGGCGCAGGGCAGAGAGTTGACGGAAGCGGAGTTCAGGGTCTGTAAGCTGCCGTGGGAGCGGTAGAAGGTACAACGGTCCCGGTAATCCACGTTGAAGTCCGCATCGTTCCGGGCGGCGGTGGAAGAAGCCGTGATGTTGGTCAGGGCCGTGGTATTGTACAGGGCCCGGAGGGAGCCGGTGCCGTACTGGGTACCGCCGGCATTGGTCAGGCCCAGCTGACGGTCGATCACGAAGTAGCCCACGTCCCGGTACAGATCGGAGGAAGCGAAGCGGTTGAGGTTTTTGGGAGAGGCGTAGTAGTCGATCCAGGGATCCCAACTGATGCCGCAGACAGAATGCATGAAGTCGTTGAACACGTTGGAGGAGGTGGATCCGCTGCCGATCACCTGACAGCCCTCGGACCATGCCCAGCCCAGATCACTGCCGGCGGCGATGTCGCTGGCACGGGTATGGACATTGATGCCGCTGCAGCCGTTCTTGTAGCCGTCAGGACTGCCGGGGGGCGTGTAGTAGCCATAGCCGTTGGTGGCGGACATATCCAGCTGCAGTGCGGCATAGGGGCCCGTGTGGTTGGTGGTGTAGACAGGATAGATGCCGTCGAGGACCGTCACGGAGCCGGAGTAGGCCGCACCGGTACACCAGCTCGGATCACCGGGGATCGAGGAGCAGTTCTCGGAGTAGAAATCGATGTAGGCGTTACCGCCGGAATTCTTCCGGACCACGATCACCACCGCCTGGTCCCGGGTATCGTAGGCGCTGTTGGTGTAGTCACTGCCGTTCCAGTAGTTGTCCGAGCCGCCTTCGAACATGAAGATCACGTTCTTGCCGTTGTCCAGCGCGGTGCGAAGCTTGGAGTTGTCGTTCAGATAGTGGCGCATCATCACATCGATGTAGTTCTGCGCCGTGGCGTTGGAGATGAAGCCGGAACAGCTCAAAGAATCGATACCGCTCACGGCCTCCGCCTCGGTGACGGGGGCCACCCAGACCATGCCCAGGAGCAGGCTCAAGACCAGCAATATAGACAATAAACGGGCCGGATAGAAATGTTTCATGGTGTCCCTCCTGTTGAGATGGTTTTTACCGGCCCACGGCCGGATCGTATCCTATGACATATTATACGATGTGCTCTACTACAAATCACCCCCGGATCGTTCAACATCACCACACCCTGCCCCCTCCCCCACCGTTCCGATCCCGGACCGACCTCCTGTCAAGTCCCAATTTTCGTACCGGTCGGCCCCCTTTCGGCACAGGTCACACCACGCAAAAAAGTACATAAGCCGTCGATATCTGTCGCCTGTACTTATGTAAACTCCACAGCGTTATGGTCCTGTGGAAAACCCCTGTGGAAAAACCTGTGGAGTTTGTGGAAAAGTTCAGGTTTTCCACAGCTACTTCCGGGATATGAGAACTGTGCGTCCCGCTCCCGTGCCCATGTCCCACCGCCATGGGTCCACAGGCTGACGCCCCGGCGTGTGTTACGTCACCGTCGTCCCCCGGGCCGCTTTCTGTGGAAATCCCCCGGAAAAGTTCGATAACACTCACCGCTTCCGCCCCTTGCACCGACGTCCCACCGTTCCGTGCCCCAAAACTTTGTGCAGATCCGCCAGATCCGCCCTTCCCCATCGCCGGGAGGCCCCGTATGTATGATCCGCCACCGACCGGAGATAATGGATACACAGCAAAAAAACAGGAGGGCGGAAATGCAGGGCAAAGTAGAGATCTGTGGGATCAACACCGCGAAGCTGAAGACCCTGACCCATCAGGAGATGGATACGCTCCTGCGCCTGTCCCGGGCCGGGGACAAAAAGGCGCGGCAGAAGCTGATCGAAGGGAACCTGCGGCTGGTGCTGAGCGTGATCGGCCGGTTCGAGAAACGGGGCGAATGCGCCGACGACCTGTTCCAGGTGGGCTGTATCGGGCTCATGAAGGCCATCGCCAATTTCGACCCGGACAAGCAGGTACGCTTCTCCACCTACGGCGTGCCCATGATCGCCGGAGAAGTCCGGCGGTACCTGCGGGACAACAGCCCCATCCGGGTGTCCCGGAGCATCCGGGACGTGGCCTACCGGGTCCTGCAGGCAAAAGAGGCCCTGACCCTGTCCCTGGGCCGGGAGCCCACGCTGGAGGAGATCGCCAAAGAGCTGTCCCTGCCCGTCAGCGACGTGAGTCAGGCGCTGGACGCGGTATGCGCCCCGGTGAGCCTGTTTGACCCGGTGTTCTCCGACGGCGGAGACCCTCTGACGGTGATGGATCAGGTCCGGGACACCCGGAACACCGAGGGCAACTGGATGGAGCACATCGCCCTCCGGGATGCCTTCAGCAAGCTGGACCCCCGGCAGAAGCAGATCCTGAGCCTGCGGTTCTATGACGGCAAGACCCAGATGGAGGTGGCCCACACCATGGGGATCTCCCAGGCCCAGGTCTCCCGCCTCGAAAAAGGCGCCATCACCGCCATGCGAAAGAGCGTCTCCAGCTAAAAGCCCTAGCGGTAAAACATCCCGTCCCTTCGAATGCATAATGCAAAATGCAGAATGCAGAATTATTGTATTCGCTTCGCGAATTTATTCAAATAGGTCCCGAAGGGACACATCAATTATGCATTGTGCATTCTGCATTCAAAGGATCGGATGGCATACTCCCCCTCCCCCGTGCATACCCTGTCCCGAAGACCATAAGGAGGGCGATAGTATGTCCATGCGGTTCACGGAGCTTCGGTGCAAGGAGGTCATCTGTGTGGGGGACGGCCAGCGGCTGGGGTATGTGTGCGATGTACGGGTGGAGGTGCCGGAGGGCACCGTGGCGGCGCTGATCGTGCCGGGGCCCTGCCGGTTCCTTGGACTGGTGGGCCGCCGGGACGATCTGGTGATCCCATGGAGCTGTATCCGCCGGATCGGGCCGGACATCATTTTGGTGGAGGTGGATCCAAGGACCTGCCGTGTGCCCCGAAACCGGGGACTTCAGTGAAAAAACTTCTTTTTTATGCAAAAAAGGGGTTGCAAAACCAAACGCTATCCGCTATAATGGTTCGGCATGGGCTCTGACCCATGACATCATCACACCACACACCCGGTGATCGTGGCCCCCACGTGTCCGACAGGACGGGCGCCACGAGATGATCGGGGTGGAGGAACAACAAAAGGAGAAAATAAAATGGCTGTCGTATCTATGAAGCAACTGCTGGAGGCCGGCGTGCACTTCGGTCACCAGACCCGCCGCTGGAACCCCAAAATGGCCCCCTACATCTACACCGAGCGTAACGGTATCTACATCATCGACCTGCAGAAGACCGTGAAGAAGCTGGAAGAGGCCTACAACTTCGTCCGTGAGACTTCCACCAACGGTGGCAACATC
>JAFNXT010000187.1 GCA_017378975.1 Oscillospiraceae bacterium | reverse complement strand
GGATCTTCCCCCCGGAAAGAACGCAAACACGAAGCTCCTTCGACGACTGGCCCCACCCTCCGCTCAGGATGACATGGCAGACCGTTCTCCCCTTACCGTCCCCCAAACGCTGTCTTCCTGAGCGAGCGAAGCGAGTCGAAGGATCTTCGCACCGGAAAGAACGCAAACACGAAGCTCCTTCGACTACGGGCTCCGCCCTCCGCTCAGGATGACGAAACGGACGGAGCCGGTCCGGCTCCGTCCGTCCATATCCAGTTACGCCATCTCCAATGCTAATCTTTTACCACCGAGGATGTGGAAGTGCAGATGATGCACAGTCTGACCGGCGTCATCGCCGCAGTTGGACACCACCCGGTAGCCATTCTCCAAACCTTCGGCCTTGGCGATCTGGGCGATCACCTCGAAGATGTGAGCCACCACACCGCTGTTCTCCGGGCTGACCTCCGCAACGGAAGCCATGTGGGCCTTGGGGATCACAAGGATGTGGGTGGGTGCCTGAGGGGCGATGTCACGGAAGGCCAGCACCTGATCGTCCTCATACACCTTGGTAGAGGGGATCTGGCCAGCTACGATCTTACAAAACAGACAATCCATAGTCTACTCTCCTTTTACAGTCCAAAAATATGCAGTCCCATGGCACTGACCACGCCCATGATGATACCGGCCATGATCACGCCCAAAGAAACGGAAGCCACGGTGGACTTGAAGCCCATGTTCAGGAAGCTGGCACCCAATGCCCCGGTCCACGCCCCGGTACCGGGGAGCGGGATGCCCACGAAGAGCATCAGCGCGATGAACAGACCGCCCCGACCGGCGGTGGAAGCCATCTTCTGCCCAGCCTTCTCGCCCTTTTCGATGCAGAAGGTGAAGAACTTACCGATGAAGCGCTTGTCCCTGCCCCAGATCAGCACCTTCCGGGCGAAGAAATAAATGAAGGGCACCGGGAGCATATTGCCCAGGATACACACCACATAGGTAGGGACCGTAGGCAGGCCCATGCCGAAGGCGATGGGGATCGCGCCACGGAGCTCGATCAGCGGCACCATGGACACCAAAAACACCGCAAGATATTTCATCAACGACATCAGATCACCATTTCCAAAAAGTTTTTCCCCATTGTATCATGATCTTTCCCAAGTTTCAATGAAGAAATAGAAAAGAAATGACCCTTGACTGTTGTTTCCTTAAAAACATACAGCCAAGGGTCATCTCTTTTCGATCTTGGTATCTAACATCATTGGTTACCTCGCGTTTCTACAGGTTAGACTCTGCTTTCCCGTTCCTGTCCATATGTACCGTGCCATCTACTCTTCATCATATTCCCATCAGCGGGAAGTGCTTGTATGCCGGTGCTTTTGGTATGGTCTGAAAGCTTCGTCTGCTGATCTCAAAGAATTCGCTCCAGATGGTAGAAACTGATCTCTGCCGGTCATCCCTGAAAACGATCGTTCCGGAAAACTTGCAGTCGCTCCGATCTTTCTTCTGTCGGTTTTTCAAATGGGGGTCGGGAACCTGACTTTACTCTGGATGCCGAGATGGTTCAGATCACCGGAACTGCCTTTGAACTGGACTTCCATCTGTGGATCTTCTTTGTGATCGGGGAGGTTTTACTTGTACATTGGTATCACCTCTTGTGACTATAAGATAACATACGGGTCCCTGTTTTGCAAGATGGGATATTGTACAAAGTCACGGATATCTATTTGTATATATCGCAGTTTTTATAGATGTTGCACAACGAGTCATTGACTTTCAAACCAGATCATGATATGATGGTCATGTTCGGTGCAAAAGGCCCCTTTGTCGTGGAACGTGTCCCACGACAAAGGGGCTCTTTCTCATTTGTTCTGCTCCAGCCAGATCAGGAGCACGGCGATGTCCGCCGGACTGACACCGGAGATCCGCCCCGCCTGTCCGATGGACAGGGGCCGGATCTTGGCCAGCTTCTGCCGGGCCTCCAGCCGCAGTCCCTGGATGCTCTCGTAGCACAGATCCTCCGGCAGACGGCGTTCCTCTTCCTTACGGAACTGCGCCACCTGTTTCTCCTGCCGTTGCAGATACCCAGCATATTTGAGCTGGATCTGGACCTCCTGCGTCACCGACTCCGACAGTTCCGGACGGCCGGGATCGAAGGGGGCGATGTCCTCATAGGTCACATTGGGCCGCCGCAGAAGGTCCGCCAACCGGGCGGAGCTTGCCACCGGGGCGGAGTCCCGTGCCGCCAGCATGGCATCCAGCGCTTCGGACTTGGGCACACCGTTGCTTTCCAGCCGCCGGATCTCCCGGCGGACCTGCTCATATTTCTCCTGTACCTGCGCCAGCCGCTCCTGCGGCACCAGCCCCACGGCGGCGCCGATGTGGGTCAGCCGCTGGTCGGCGTTGTCCTGCCGGTGCAGCAGCCGGTATTCCGACCGGCTGGTCATGATCCGGTAGGGCTCCTGCGTTCCTTTGGTCACCAGATCGTCGATCAGGGTGCCGATGTAGCTGGTGTCCCGGGTCAGGATCAGGGGATCCTTTCCCTGAAGCTTCAGGGCGGCGTTGATGCCTGCCACCAGACCCTGGACCGCCGCCTCCTCGTAGCCGGAGGTGCCGTTG
>JAFNXT010000186.1 GCA_017378975.1 Oscillospiraceae bacterium | reverse complement strand
TACTTGCGGCCCAGGACAACGTTGCGGCCCTTGGGGCCCATCGTGACCTTGACGGTATCGGCCAGCTGGTCGATGCCGGCCTGCAGCTTCTTACGGGCGTCCTCGCCGTAAACGATCATTTTAGCCATTGTTACGTTCCTCCTTAGTCGGTGACCACAGCCAGGATGTCATCCTGCTTGACGAACTTGTACTCCACGCCGTCGAGCTTGATCTCGTTGCCGACGAACTTGCTCACCACGACCTTGTCACCGGCGGCGACGGTCATGGTCACATCCTTGGTGCCGGGGCCCACGGAAACGACCTCATAGATCGCGGGCTTCTCCTTGCTGGTGGTGGCCAGGATGATGCCGGAGACGGTGGTCTCGGCGGCCTCGTGCTGCTTCAGCAGAACATTGTCTGCCATGGGCTTGAGCTTCATGTGTATTCCTCCATACATATGATATTTAGGGATCTGCGGTACAGCCTTGGGTGGGATGTCATCGGCTTGTAGGGCAGGGGCATGCCCCTGCCGCCGCAGATCCTATGGATCTGCGGACCGTGTGTTTTTGATCGCCCTGTTGGGCGATGTGGTTTCGCCTGCGGCGAAACCACCGGTGGGGGCATGCCCCCACCCTACGCTGATGTGATGACATCGTAGGGGAGAAGACAAAATGTTTGGCTGTTTGCCGCATCCATCTACTTGGTTTAGCACTCCGTTTATCAGAGTGCTAATATAGTGTACCCCAAGTCCTGTGAAAAAGCAAGAGGAAAAATGGCACCGGCGGTAAATATTTTATGAATATCCGGATCGTTCCTGCGTGGGGAGGGCTGTTTCGTTAAAAATGATGAAAATATCAGTTCTTTTCAGGTAAATTCCTCTTGCTTTTTGGTGATTATACCTTTATAATGAAAAAAGATCATCATGGGAGGGCCATAGACGTGGGAGAAGCGATCGCGGTCCTGTCCGGTAAGGGCGGGACGGGCAAAACGACCATAACCGCCGCCGTGGCGACGGCGCTGGCCAGCGCCGGGGAGCGTGTGCTTTGCATCGACTGCGATGTGGGCCTGCGGAATCTGGATATCTCTCTGGGTGCCGCCGATCAGCCCAGCCTGTCCTTCCTTGACATCCTGCAGGGGAGCTACCGGCTGGATCAGCTGGTGAGCCATCCTGTGTATCCCACCCTGTATTTCCTCACCGCCCCCATGAACAGCGCCGCGGACGATATCGACCCGGAGGCCTTCTGGGCCATGATCGCCGACGCGCGCCGCCGGTTCGACTATGTGTTCCTGGACGCGCCTGCCGGCGTGGATGCCGGGTTCCGGCTGGCCGCCGCCAGAGCGGACCGGGTGTTGCTTGTCACCGGCTCCGATCCTGCCGCCGTCCGGGATGCCGGGCGCACGGGACAGATGCTGGAGCTCATGGGCAAGACCGATGTGCGTCTGATCGTGAACCGGATCTGGCCCAAGCTGGTGTCCTCCATGGACCTGACGGTGGACGATGTGATGGACGATGTGGGCCTGCCCCTGATCGGTGTGGTGCCGGAAGATCACAACGTGATCCTGGCCGCCGCCTTCGGCAAGCCTTTGCTGGAATATACCAAACGGGGAGCCGCCGCCGCCTGCCAGCGGATCGCCAAGCGCATCTGCGGCATGCCGGTGAAGATCGGCCTTTGATACTGTCAACATCCTCTGAAGTAAGGAGTGTCGTATATGAATATCGCGTTTCTTGCCCACGATAAGAAGAAGGAGCTGATGGTGCAGTTCTGCACCGCTTACAAGAGCGTGCTCAGTAAGCATGAGCTCCACGCCACCGCTACCACCGGCCGTCTGATCGCAGACAACACCGGTCTGCCGGTGGATCTGCTCCTGAGCCATAAGCAGGGCGGTCATCAGCAGATCAATGCCCGGATCGCCTACAACGAGATCGATCTGGTCCTGCTTTTCACCGACCCCAACACGGTCGATCCCCGGGACGACAGCCAGATGGTGGAGACCATCCGCCATTGCGACAAGCACAACGTCCCTGTGGCCACCAACCTTGCCTCTGCCGAGATGCTGATCATGGGTCTGCAGAGAGGCGATCTGGACTGGAGAGAGATGCTCCGCAGTAAGACCAAATACTAAGCGATCACAGATACGAGATATGAGAGACGAGATATGAGATATGTTGATCTCCTGCCTATCTCGTATCTCATATCTCGTATCTCATATCTATCCACATGGAAAGGAACCTTATTGTTATGGATATCATCCGTCCCCGGACCTTGTCCGGTTTCATGGAGCTGCTGCCTGCCAAGCAGATCCGGTTCGAGCGCATGACGCAGATCCTGCGTGATACTTATGGTTCTTACGGCTTCGCCCCGCTGGACACCCCGGCGATCGAGGATGCTCAGATCCTGCTTGCCAAGGGCGGCGGCGAGACCGAGAAGCAGATCTACCGCTTCCAGAAGGGCGACAGCGATCTGGCCCTTCGGTTCGACCTGACGGTGCCGCTGGCAAAATACGTGGCTCTGCACTGCAACGAGCTGGCCTTCCCCTTCCGCCGGTTCCAGATCTCCAAGGTCTACCGTGGCGAGCGTGCCCAGAGAGGCCGCTTCCGTGAGTTCTATCAGGCGGACATCGACATCATCGGTGACGGCAAGCTGGACATCCTCAACGAGGCAGAGATCCCTGCCATCATTTATAAGGTCTTCCGTGGCTTCGGCCTGTCCCGGTTCCAGATCCGGGTGAACAACAGAAAGATCCTCAACGGTTTCTACGCCATGCTGGGCCTGTCCGAGCGGTCCGGTGACATCATGCGCACCGTGGACAAGCTGGACAAGATCGGTCCCGACAAGGTCCGTGCCATCCTGCTGGAGGAGGGGCTGACCGGGGAGCAGGCAGATCAGATCCTGACCTTCATCGCCATCCGTGGCACCAACGCGCAGGTGATCGAGGCGCTGGAGGGCTACACCGGCCGGAACGAGATCTTCGATCTGGGTCTGGAGGAGCTGAAGGCCGTGGCTTCCAACCTGTCCGCCTTCGGTGTGCCTGAAGAGAACTTCGCCATCGACCTGACCATCGCCAGAGGTCTGGACTACTACACCGGCACGGTCTATGAGACCACCCTGCTGGACCACCCGGAGATCGGCTCCGTCTGCTCCGGCGGCCGGTATGACGATCTGGCCGGCTACTATACCGAGAAGAAGCTCCCCGGCGTGGGCATCTCCATCGGTCTGACCCGTCTGTTCTATGTGCTGGATGAGCAGGGTCTGCTGAACCCCGCGCTGCCCACAGCGCCCGCGGACGCACTGGTCCTGCCCATGGGCGGCGAGCCCGGTCCGGCGATCACGCTGGCGGAGAGCCTGCGGTCCTGCGGTCTGCGGGTCCAGCTCTACGGCGAGCAGAAGAAGTTCAAGCAGAAGATGGCCTACGCCAACAAGCTGGGGGTCCCCTTCGCCGTGCTTCTGGGCGAGGATGAGATCGCCGCCGGCAAGTGCTCCGTCAAGAACATGGTCACCGGCGAGCAGATCACGGTGACGCCTGACGAAGCCGCCGCCCACATCAAGGCCACCCTGGCCGCCATCGACGGCCCTGTGATCCTGGAGAATTGATCATGGAGGAGAAATTCATCGCCGCATGGCTGGGTGCCCGTGCCACCGCCGCCCGGATGGGGGTCCGCCTTCGTCCCGTGGCGACCGAGGATGCCATGAAGACCGCTCACCGGTGGCTCTCCGGCAACCGGGAGAGCGACGGCTTCGGCATTTTGGCAGACAAGCGGCATCTGGAGCTGTCTCTGGAGGCGCTGGCAGTGGACAAGCGGTTCACCCAGCTCTTCACCGACGAAGAAGCCAACACCGCCCTCCAGCGTCTGCTGGCGGCAGGATATCTGTTTTGACCCAACGGGCCGATGCACACGCATCGGCCCGTTGTTGTCATCTGCAGGGTCGGCGACCCATCTTGCCTCCCTCATTTATGAGGGAGGTGCCCCAAGCGAAGCGAAGGGGCGGAGGGAGTCCGGACGGACATCGATCCATGCCGGGTATGCGACTAACACGATGTAGGGCGGGGGCTCGCCCCCGCCGCTGTTTTTCGCTTTGCGAAAAACAGATCGCCCACTG
>JAFNXT010000185.1 GCA_017378975.1 Oscillospiraceae bacterium | reverse complement strand
GCCCTTCTCCATCCAAAAGCTATGCGACTTCTACGCCGGTCTTGAGATCCTGACCCCACGCTGGAAAGACCTTCTGGACCGCCCCACCGCGCCCACGCCATGGCAGGAAGCCCACCGGGCCTTCCTTCGCTACGGGATCGGGCGCTACTGGCTCCAGGCGGTGTCGGACTACGACCTGATCGGCCGGATGAAGCTGATCCTCAGCGGCTGTGTCCTGATCCGCCATCTGGGTCCGGATATCATCCCCACCGCCCAGCTCTGGTCCAAGGAGACCGAGAACAGCGCGGAAAACATGGATTCCCTGCTGGACGGTGCCTACACCGCCCCAGCCCTCACCGACGCGCACCTGCTGGGCGCGCTGTTATGAACAAAAAAACGCTGTCACCGCATGATCGCGGTGACAGCGTTTTATCTTATCCAAACAGCGGCGCATCGTACACGCCATCGGCGATCAGCTTGCGGAAGCTGTCCACCACCACCGGCTTGTCCTCCCGGTAGGTGACGCCGAACCACTTGTCCTGCGTCTGCAGGACCTGCACGGACACCCGGCCTTCCCGCAGGAGCTGGCCGATGTAGATCGGCAGGAGGTACTCTGCCTTCATGGGATCCTGAGGCACCGCGTCCCGGAAGAAGGCCTCGAAGCCCGCCTCCAGCGTTTCCATGAACTCCGGCCGCAGACCCCACATGTTCATGGACACGAAGCCCTCGGGATCCACCGTCACGCCGTCCGCCTCTGCCCCCGTGGGGGTCTTGATGATGTGACGGGTCTCCACCACGTCGGTGAGGAAGCCGTCCTCATCCACCTGACAGATGCCTCGGGTGACACCGCCGTTGTCGGACAGGGTGTTCTTCAGGATGAAGCCTGCCATGCAGTAGGCGTTGCTTTCGCCCTCCCGGCACAGGAACTCATGGAGCTTCACGAAGGCCTCCTTGCCGTAGTAGTCATCGGCATTGATCACAGCGAAGGGCGTATCCACCAGCGCCTTGGCGGCCAGTACCGCCTGACCGGTGCCCCAAGGCTTGGTGCGCCCCTCGGGGACGGCGTTGCCTGCCGGGATCTCGGTCATGCTCTGGAAGGCGTAAGCCACCTCCACCCCACGTCCGGCACAGATCTTACCGATCCGGTCACCGATGACCTCCATGAAATCCGCCTCGATGTCCTTCCGGATGATGAACACGATCTTATCGAAGCCCGCTTCGACCGCGTCATGGATGGAATAATCCATGATGATCTCCCCACAGGGGCCCACAGGCTCCAACTGCTTGATACCGCCGCCGAATCGGGTGCCGAGACCGGCGGCCATGATCACCAGTGCTGTCTTCATGATGTCCTCCTTCATCGCAGTTCCCGTTGGCACATATCCAGCGCCGAGGCGATCACCGCGTCCATGTCGTAATACTTGTATTCACCCAGACGGCCGCCGAAGATGACCTTGTCTTCCTTGTCGGCAAGGGCCTTATACTGCTGGTACAGCGCACCGTTGCGCTCATCGTTGACGGGATAATAGGGCTCGTCCCCGGGCTTCCACTCGGAGGAATACTCCCGGGAGATCACGGTCTTGGGCTGGGTGCCGAACTCGAACCACTTGTGCTCGATGATCCGGGTCCAGGGGGTCTCCCGGTCGGTGTAGTTCACCGCGGCATTGCCCTGGAAATTGGGCATATCCAGCACCTCCGTCTCGAACCGGACGGAGCGGTACTCCAGCGTACCGAGCTGATAGCCGAAGTAGGCATCGATGGGGCCAGTATAGACCACCTTATCAGCGATCGCGTCCAGCTCGGCCCTCTGCTCCAGATAGTCCACCCCAAGCCGCACCTCGATGCCGTCCAGAAGGTTCGCCACCATCTTGGTGTAGCCGCCCATGGGGATGCCCTGATAGAGGGCATTGAAATAGTTGTTGTCGAAGGTCAGCCGCACCGGCAGACGCTTGATGATGAAGGCAGGCAGGTCCTTGCAATCCCGACCCCACTGCTTCTCGGTGTAACCCTTCACCAATTTCTCGAAGATGTCCCGGCCCACCAGACTGATGGCCTGCTCCTCCAGATTCCTGGGCTCCGTGATCCCGGCTTCCTTGCGCTGCTCCTCGATCTTGGCGGCGGCCTCCTGGGGAGTCACCACGCCCCACATCTTATTGAAGGTGTACATATTGAAGGGAAGGCTGTACAGCTCTCCTTTGTAATTGGCAACAGGAGAATTGGTGAACCGGTTGAACTCAGCGAACCGTGTGATATAGTCCCAGACCTGCTTGTTATTGGTATGGAAGATATGGGCGCCATAGACATGGACGTTGATGCCCTCCACTTCCTCTGTATACACATTGCCCGCGATATTGGGCCGCTTGTCGATCACCAGCACCTTTTT
>JAFNXT010000184.1 GCA_017378975.1 Oscillospiraceae bacterium | reverse complement strand
TGTGGTCGATGACTTCTTTGGTCATCATGGAACGCATATCGGTACGACCGGAGGGGTCACCGATCATGGCGGTGCCACCGCCGATCAGGGCGATGGGGCGGTTGCCGGCCATCTGCAGACGCTTCATCAGGCACAGAGCCATGAAGTGGCCCACATGGAGAGAGTCAGCGGTGGGGTCGAAGCCGATGTAGAAGGTGGCCTTGCCGTTGTCGATCATCTCGCGGATCTCTTCTTCGTTGGTGACCTGTGCGATCAGACCACGGGCTACCAGCTCGTCATATAGTTTCATAAAATATCCTCCTGATATATTATTATTTTAGGGCTCCGTTACCGGAGTTTTCCTGCACGGATCGTACAGTCCAGTTCGTAAAGGGCAGTGCGATTGGAATCATACTTCAAACAATTGTAGGCTTCTTCATAGGGGAGCCATTCAAAATGAGAGTGCTCTTCAGAAAGTCTGATGTCCTGCGTACATTCGAAAGCGAAGCTATATTCGGGAAGTACATACAGATCCTCAGGCCAATGCTTTCGGTATTTTTTCGGGTAGATCCCTGTGCCGATATAGCATAATGAAGTGAGCCTTACGATCGTTCCTGCTGAAATGCCCGATTCTTCTCGTATCTCACGACGGACAGCCTGCTCCGGCGTCTCCTGATCCTCACCGCCACCGGAAAGGAATTGCCACATATCTTCGTTGGAGCGGTGGAAAACGGCATACAGGATGCCATCGTCACAGATCTTATATGGCAGCGCCAATACCTGAAAAGGAGCACGCATGATATCACCTCCTAAATGAATGAATGCCCTCTGTCCATTACGGACAGAGGGCGTGATAAACGCGGTACCACCTCTGGTTCGGCACGGACCTCACGGCAGGTGCCCTCACGGCGTCTGACAACGCCTGCCGCTGTTTCGGGCGGACCCGTCTTCCTCTACTGATGATCTTTCAAGAAAGCCGCTCCGGGAGGTATTTCGACAGATCTTCCTGTCCCCTCGCACCGACCGGGAACTCTCTGGAGGAAGGTGGGCTGTCTACTTCATCCCATCTTTGCGTTATTTGAAGTTTCCCTTATCCTAACAAAAAGCAAATGTCTTGTCAAGACTTTTTCTGGTTGACAGTTCTGTATAAACTGATAGAATAGGGGGGAGAAACCATATATGAGGTAAAGCTATGTTCAAACTACTGAAGACAGAGGGCAAGGCCCGCCGGGGAGAGTTCACCTGCGCCCACGGCACGGTCCAGACACCGGTGTTTATGAACGTAGGTACGCAGGGCGCGATCAAGGGCGCCCTCAGTGCCAAGGATCTGAAGGATATCGGTTGTCAGGTGGAGCTTTCCAACACCTATCACCTGCATCTGCGTCCCACGGACAAGCTGGTGAAGGAGTGCGGCGGTCTGCATAAGTTCATGACTTGGGACGGTCCGATCCTTACGGATTCCGGCGGGTTCCAGGTGTTCAGCCTGTCGGGATTGCGGAAGATCAAGGAAGAGGGCGTATATTTCTCCTCCCACATCGACGGTCGGAAGATCTTCATGGGCCCGGAAGAGAGTATGCAGATCCAGTCCAATCTGGGCAGTGATATCTGTATGGCCTTCGATGAGTGCATCGAGAATCCCTCTCCCAGAGACTATGTCCAGAAGAGCGTGGACCGGACCTATCGTTGGTTAGTCCGCTGTAAGGAAGAGAACGCCCGTCTGAATGCGCTCCCTGATACGGTGAATCCCCAGCAGATGCTTTGGGGCATCAATCAAGGTGGTATTTATCCCGATATCCGGGTGGAGCACATGAAACGGATCGCAGAGCTGGACCTTCCGGGATATGCCATCGGCGGTCTTGCGGTGGGTGAGACGGCAGAGGAGATGTACGCCATCATCGATGCGGTGGAACCTCATATGCCTAAGGATAAGACCAGATACCTGATGGGCGTTGGTACCCCCAGTAATATCATCGAGGCGGTGGCCCGGGGCATCGATTTCTTCGACTGTGTCATGCCGGCCAGAAACGCCCGTCATGCACGGCTCTTCACTTGGGAAGGTGCGATCAACCTGAAGAACGCCAAATACGCCACGGATCTCCAGCCCATCGATCCTCAGTGCGACTGTCCCGTGTGTCGCCGGTACAGCAGGGCCTATATCCGCCATTTGTTCGTTGCGGAGGAGATGCTGGCCATGCGTCTGAGCGTCATGCACAACCTCTATTTCTATAATAAGCTCATGGAGCGGATCCGTGAAGCGCTGGACGAAGGCCGATTCCAGGCGTTCCGGGAGGAATATTCCGAAAAATTGGGCAGACGCATCTAAATTATACTTGCATTTTAGTCCTTCAATGGTATAATTGGATATGTTGAACAAGAATTAGTAAAGGAGCTATCTTAAATGGTACAATTGCTGAATGGTTCCAGCATGGCCGGTTCCATCGTCATGATCGTGGCGATGCTTGCCGTTTTCTATTTCATGCTGATCCGCCCCGAGAACAAGCGTAAGAAGGAAGCTGAGGAGATGCGTTCCAGCCTGAAGGTGGGAGACAAGATCACCACCATCGGCGGCATCGTGGGCACTGTGGTCAATGTGAAGGACGATAAGTTCGTCATGGAGACCGGCGCCGATCAGGTCCGTATCGAGCTGGCCAAGTGGGCTCTGTCCACCAATGACTCTGCCGCTGAGCGCGCCAAGGAGGAGAAGCAGAAGTCCATGGAGGCCAAGGCCAAGGCTGTGGCCGCCAAGAAGGCCGAGCGCGCCAAGAAGAACGATAAGTGATCTCCCAGCGGAGCTGTCCTCAAACGACGGCTCCGCTACTTTTTTGATAATGCTGTTATTTTTTGCTTGCATTTTGCGCGATGATGTGCTATCATATGCAGGTCCCAAGCAAAAGGACATTTCCGGGTGTGGCGAAGTTTGGTATCGCGCTTGAATGGGGTTCAAGAGGCCTCGAGTTCGAATCTCGACACTCGGACCAACAAAAAGCTCTGAAATCGAAAGATTTCAGAGCTTTTTTGTGGCTCTATGTCAATAGTTGGGGTAGAGCAAAAATGTGATGATTTGTGGATCGGGACTTATCTGGACAGCATGAAAAAAATACCCCGGCTTCGGTATTTTTGGTACCGTGACCGGGGGCTTTTATCCTTTACAGGGAGAAATCATGCTCGTCATACTTCCTGAAATCCAGAGCTTTGGGCTTGGCAGGGATGCGTTTGCAGGGGTCATATTTGAATCGACGGCATTTTTCTTTTTCTGCGACGACGCCGTATTTGGTGCAGAGGACCTGGCCTTCGTCCATCATGGTGCCGTTGGCGCAGTAGCCACAGGAGCAGGGGATCTTCTTTCTGAACAGCATGGTATCGACCTCTCTTTTATACTATCTACATTATACATGGATCCTCCGGGAAAATCTACTCCTTTTCACGACTAATTTCATCAAAATCAAAGCTAAAACGATCGATATGGGGATCGGGGAAAGCCAGGGGCGCGTTTTGATCAGGATGACCGATGCACAGAGCGTCACGCTGATGATGCATTGGACCAGCTTCCCGTACAGATACCGGCGCTTTTCCAGTGAGGGGGAGATCACAGATAAGGTCTGCATGGTCACACACAGACCGCCGAAGGACAGCATGCCGGCACAAAGGATGGATCGCAGAGCCACACTTTCGACCGATCGAAGGTCAAGGCATCCGTTGGAGATCTCCAATGCTCCGATGATCGCAGTATGCCATAGGGGAGGGATGGACCACAGGATCCATCGTTCCAGAAAACAGATCAACATCCTGAAAAGGATGACCCATCCGCAAATGTCGGCCATGGTCCGGACACCAGATCTTAATGCAGTCGTCAGTGTGATATTCGTTGAGCTCTGTAGCTGCGGAGGGCTATGGTCGCATGATGGCAGTAACTGTGCGGTGCATGATACGGAAACCAACTGGACAGCCCAAAGGGCCCAACAGATCCGGGGATCATCGAAAGCGGTCCGTACCATACCGAACAGGAAGGCCGGTCCGCATTGGTTGCACAGAGGCAACAAGCGTTCTGCCTGATTTTTTGATATCCGACCGGTCGAATAGGCTTGATCTATAGACTTGGCACCTGTGGGGTATCCTCCGATCAGGCCGGTGATCAATAGGGGAGCGGAGCCGGAGGGGATGTGACAGATGGATGCGATCCCAGAGAAGATCCGTGTGCTTTGCGTCGCAAGATCACCGGTCATCATGGCGCATAGGACGATGAAGGGGAACAGAGAGGGGATCACGGTTTGCAAACAAATATGGATCCCCTGTCGTATCCCCTCTGATGCGGTGTTGCTGTCCAGGATGATGATGGCGATGCCGATCAGGAGCGTCATAGAACGTATCATCTTTTTCATCAGGCACACCTCCGTTCGGATACGGGACAGTCTATGCCCCTCAAGTGATGATCATCCTGACTATGGCATAGGATTGGAAAAAAGGAGGGAACGGCATGGGACGAAGGGATTGGGCGGATAGGATCGCTTGCGCCGCTGATCTTCAGGAGGAAGCGATCCCTGGGCAAACGGTGGTAGAATTGTTCGGCGACCAACGTGTTTTGATCGAACATCATCAGGGGGTCACGGAATATGGGAAGGATCGCATCGGGGTCCGTGTCCGGTACGGTTCTATCTGCGTTTGTGGGCAAGCGTTGGAGCTGGCGCGAATGCGGACGGACCAGTTGGTGATCACCGGCCGTATCGATTCAGTGGTGTTATCCAGGAGGCGGTAAGATGTGGCCGATCGATCTATTTCCCGGGAAAGTCGCGCTGGAGATCACCAGCGCGGATAGAGAAGGCACGCTTCGCAGGCTGGAGACTTCACAGATCACGTTGTATCATGTGGAGGATGTTGGGCAATTGGTGCTTCGGCTCTGTGTGGATCGACGAGATCTTCGTAGAGTACGGACGATATTAAGAGATCGTGGGGATCAGGTCCGGATCCGATGGGGACGGGGGATCTATCGAACGGTGGTCCATACGATCCGCAGACCGGTGCTGACGGTGGGGTGTATGGCCCTTTTGTACCTTACGATGTATCTTCCGACCCGTGTGCTGATCATTGAGGTGGAAGGGGCTGTGGCGGTACCGGTCAGAAGGATCATCTCTGAGATATCAGCCCATGGGGTCAGGGTTGGGACATCCCGACGGGCGATCCGTAGTGAACAGGTCAAGAACAGTCTTCTGCAGGCGGTCCCTGAACTGCAATGGGTCGGTGTGAATACCTATGGATGCCGGGCTGTGATCTCCGTGAAGGAGAGAGCGATACGGGATGTACAGGGGGAACGGAAAGGGGTCGGTCACGTCACCTCGCTCCACGATGCCGTAGTCAGCCAGATCACGGTCACCAAAGGGACGCCGATGTGCGTTCCAGGGGATCCGGTGACCTCCGGACAGGTCCTGATCTCAGGCTTTAGCGACCGTGGACTTTTCGTTCGTGGAGAGGTAGCCCAAGGGGAGGTCTTTGGTGAGACGGAACGGTCTGTGACGGCATATTTTCCTGAAAAAGCTTTGGTCAGGTCCGGGGAGACGGTATCGAAGAAAAACTTTTGTCTTGTCATCGGAAAAAAACGTATTTTTTTCTCCAAAGGTAGTGGAATTTCGGATGCCACTTGTGGTAAAATGTATACGGAGCATTATATGATGCTACCGGGCGGTATCCGACTACCCATTGGTATCGGT
>JAFNXT010000002.1 GCA_017378975.1 Oscillospiraceae bacterium | reverse complement strand
TAGGGGATCGCCAGAAGGTGAATTGCCCGAAGGGCAAGAGAGGCCACCCTGGGGTGCGTCGGGCTTTGCCCTCCTCGCGAAGACATGGTTTTTTGACACGCTGGAATATCGGGAATATAGTGATCACCACAACGGATATAGTTCAGTTCTTGCATCATATGTACCTCCAATAAGATCCAAACATTCTGTTAAAGATAGAAAAAGACGATACCTGGTTGTGAAAACCAAGTATCGTCAATTTTTTCTTGTCGCACTCCTGTACGGCAGCTACCCTATGTCAGTAATGTTCTCATACTGTCTTATTGGAAACTACCCTTAGGCGGATCTTTTTTCACAAGGGTGTTTTCTTGATCTTAGCATACGCTCTGGGGTATTGGGCCGGGGTGGGCCGCACCTTTTTCAGGACGATCACGGAATGGGCGGTGCCGTCCACGGGGAAGTCGAGGACCTGTTCCAGCTCCAGACCCAGTTTTTTGATGGCGGTCTGGGCTTCCGCCAGCTCTTCCCGGGCGGCGGCGCCCTTCATGGCCAGGACCTTCCCTCCCACCTTTACGAAGGGGGCGGTCAGCTCCAGCAGGATGTTCAGTCTTGCCACGGCACGGCTGGTGGCGAAGTCGTACTGTTCCCGACGCTGGGCGGCGAATCCCTCCGCCCGGGCGGTGACGCATTCGGCCTCCACGCCCAGCTCCGGCAGGATCCGTTCCAGCCAAGCCATACGCTTGCCCAAGGAATCCAAAAGCGTCACGCTGACATCGGGGCAACCGATCTTCACCGGCACGCCGGGGAATCCGGCACCACAGCCCACGTCGATCAGCCGCTTGCCCTCCAGCCGGGCGGCCTTCAGCACGCTCAGGCTGTCCAGCAGGTGGAGCTTGGCCACCGCCGTATCCTCGGTGATGGCGGTCAGGTTCATGACCTTGTTCTGCTCCACCACAGCCGCGCCGAAGGCGCAGAGCTTCCGGCAGGTATCTTCCGTCAGGTCCAGCCCCAAGGCGGGCAGACCGGACCGCAGCGTTTCATACATCATATCAGTCCCCCATGGCGCCCACGATACCGCTCAGGTCCACCTGTTCTTCATCGTAGGGATCGAACAGGATCTCCGCCTCCTCCTTCTGGGCAGGCAGGACCACCTCCTGGATATGCCATGCCACCAGCAGATCCACCACGGAGCCGTAGGAGTCCACACCGTGCTCATCGCCGCTGACCTTCAGATAGAAGTCGTTGGCCTTCGTGGCGAACCGGGCCATCCCATCGTCCATGCGGTCGGAGAAGAATGCTTCATAGTTCAAAAGGTCCTGCCTCAGCTCCGGGCCCACACCGGCAGCGATCCGGGCGGCGGCCACGGCAGCCTCCGGCTGGTCCATGGAAGCCAGCACGTCATAGCAGTAGCGGTAAGCGGAGAAATACGCGGAATAACGGAACTCCTTGGAAGAGTTCATCTGGCACGCCAGAAACGCGGAGAAGTTGGCATCCTGCTCCTTGGCGATGCACATCCGGTGGGCCAGCTCATGGCACATGGTATAGGGCAGGGCGATCGCCGGGATCTGGGGGTTCACCGCCACCTCGCCGGTCAGGGGCATGGTGATGCCCATGATGCCCATGGAGGTATACATATCCGCCCAGCCCAGCTCCTTGACGGAAGTGGTGTCACCGGCGAAAACGGAAATGGACTTTTCATAGGTCAGGACCTTGAAGCCCTCACCGGCCTGCTCAGACAGCTCCGCGAAAGAGCCGAAGAGCACGTTGCCCTGGGCATCTCTGGACATCTGGGGCGCCAGCTCGTTGGCAAGGTCCCGGTACCAGACCGTAGCCTCCTCCAGCTCCTCCATGGTGTACTCCGTCACCGGCAGGCGCATATCGTCGGCCAGCGGACCGGCGTGGTAGTTCAGACCGTAGATGCCGGTGTGCAGGAACAGCAACAGTGCGGCTCCGGTCAGGACCCAGCCGAACCAGCCGATCACGCTCTTACGGAGCACGATCACCAGCACCAGCGTGGCCAGCACCGCCACCACCAGAAGCACCACCGCCACCTGCCAGACCAGATGATCCGCCCCGCCGGTCCAGGCGGACAAAAAGCCCTGGACCGTCCGGGTCACATAGGGGTAGACCAGATCCACCAGCGTGGTGTATTTCTCCGCCAGCTTCACCAGCGCCCAAGTGATCAGACCCAGGATCGCGGCGGTGAGATAACCGAACCAGTATTTCAAAGGAAACGCCTCCTTTATGGATGGATATAAGCTATAGTATTATAACACAAAGAAAACGGATCGTCTGCCCCCTAAATGTAAATTTTTTCTCCATCTACATACCACGGTCCCTGTAGGGCGAGGGCATGCCCTCGCCTCAGCGTGTCAAAAAACCATGTCTTCGCGAGGAGGGCAAAGCCCGACGCACCCCAGGGTGGCCTCTCTTGCCCTTCGGGCAATTCACCTTCTGGCGATCCCCTAACTTTTTGGGAAGGTTTTCAATATATTTCCCTACTGATCGGGGGATTCCCACGACCAGTCTGCGGACTGGTCTCGGAATGACACCACTTTTTTGACAGTCTGGGGCGAGGGCCCTCGCCCTACATCGGTAATTTAATGTTTTGTATTTACATCCCCCCGTCTATCTGCTATGATGGAAGAAAAAAAGGAGCTGTTTCCATGGAATTTGGTACGAAAAAATTGGGTTTCGGCTATATGCGTCTGCCCATGGTCCATGAGGAAGTGGACATGGACCAGTGCCGCCGGATGGTGGATGCTTACATGGCCCGGGGGTTCAACTACTTCGACACCGCCCGGCCTTATCTGCAGGGGCGGAGCGAGAAGTCACTGAAAGAATGTCTGACCTCCCGGTATCCCAGAGAGAGCTACACGCTGGTCAACAAGCTGTCCCACGGTTGTTTCGGCAGCGTGGCTGAGGTGGAGCCCTTCCTTGACAGCCAGCTGGAAAGCTGTGGGGTGGACTATTTCGATATCTACCTGCTCCACGCCATGGATATGGAGTTCCATGAGGAATATACCGCCATGGGCCTTTATGAGGAGGTCCGCCGTCTGAAGGCCACGGGGAAATTCCGGCATCTGGGCATGAGCTTCCACGACACCGCCGAGGTGCTGGACAAGATCCTGACGGACCTGCCGGAGATCGAGGTGGTCCAGATCCAGTTCAACTACGCCGATATGGAGGACCCCAGAGTCCAGAGTCGGGCCTGCTACGAGGTCTGCCGGAAGCATGGCAAGCCCATCCTCATCATGGAGCCCGTGAAGGGCGGCAAGCTGGCGGACCTTCATGTGGAAGGCATGACCGCCTCTCCTGCCAGCTACGCGATCCGCTTCGCCGCAGGCTTCGAGGGAGTGGCCATGGTGCTCTCCGGCATGAGCTCTATGGAGCAGATGGAGGATAACCTGTCCTTCATGGAAGACTTCCGGCCCCTGACAGAGGAAGAACATCTCCTGATCCAAAAGGCCCGGACCCTGTACCAGTCCAAAAACAAGATCCCCTGTACCGCCTGCCGCTACTGCACCGACGGCTGCCCGGTGGGCATCGATATCCCCGCGGTCTTCACCGCCCACAACGAAGGCTCCACCGATCCCGTGCTGGACACCGCCAAAAACTGCGTGGGCTGCGGCCAATGCGAGGCGGTGTGTCCGCAGAAGTTACAAATCAGAGATCTGCTGGGAAAAATATAAGATATGAGATACGAGATACGAGATATGAGATATTCTTGACTGTAGGGATATCTCATATCTCGTATCTCATATCTCGTATCTCTTATCTCAAGCTGTGGTATCTCAATACTACAATTCTTTATAATATTGTATCCCGTCAAAACCCCCTTGTTTTTTTGTGCGGATCGTGCTATCATATAGGATGAAATATCATAGGCGGGATATCGCCTTTTTCTATCACGACACAAGACAGAAAGGAGTCGACAGGATGTATTCATCTGCCTACGTTTGGGCAAAGGTCCTCAATCATATGGAAGAGCGTTTGGGGTCCGTCACCGTGTCGGCATGGTTCGACGACGCGGAAGTGGTGGAGCTCAGCGAAGAGCATCTGATCCTCTATTCCTCCTCGGATTTCCGCCGGGACATCATCCGTACCCGTTGCACCGCCCACATCCAGGACGCCCTGAAGGAGATCTTCAATTCCAACGCCAAGCTGATCGTTTTCGGTGACGAGGAGATGGAGGCCCACAAGTCCAAGGGCAAGCGGTCCTCCTCCATGGATTTCAATCCCCAGTTCACCTTCGACAATTTCGTGGTGGGTCCCAGCAACCGCATGGCCCACAGTGCCGCCATCGCCGTGTCCAAGACCCCGGGACAGGTCTATAACCCCCTGTTCCTCTACGGTCCTCCCGGCGTGGGCAAGACCCATCTGCTCTACGCCATCGCCAACGGCATCCGCAAGGACAACCCCGATGCCAACGTGGTGTATATCAAGGGCGACCAGTTCACCAACGAGCTGGTGGATGCCATCAAAAACAGCAAGAACATCGAATTCCGCAGTAAATACCGGGAGGCGGACCTGTTCCTGATCGATGACATCCAGTTCATCGCCGGCCGGGACTCCACTCAGGAGGAGTTCTTCCATACCTTCAACAAGCTCTATGAGGAGCACAAGCAGATCGTCATGACCTCCGACCGGAAGCCCAGCGATATGGCGACGCTGGAGGACCGGCTCCGTACCCGGTTCGAATGGGGCCTGATCATGGACATCCAGCCCCCGGATTACGAGACCCGTATGGCGATCCTGCTGAACAAGGCCCATAGCTTGGGTCTGGAGCTGCCGCAGGACGTGTGCAACTACATCGCCCTGAACGTGACCAACAACGTCCGGCAGATCGAAGGCACCGTGAAAAAGATCCTGGCCTACCGGGACCTGAACGATATGCCGCTGGACCTGCCCAACGTGTCCCGGGCGATCGATGATATGTTCAAGTCCGAGGGCAACGACGTGCCCACCCCGAACCTCATCATCAGTCAGGTCTGCAAGTTCTACTCCGTGGAGGAATCCACCCTCCGGGGCTCCCAGAAGTCCAAGGGCATCGCCGAGGCCCGTCAGGTGGCCATGTATCTGGTCCGGAAACTGACGAACCTGTCCCTGCCCGACATCGGCAAGGAGTTCAACAAGGACCACTCCACGGTGCTCTACAACATCCGTAAGGTAGAGATGGCCCTGAAAAAGGGCGACACCACGGTGCAGAACAACATCCGGGACATCACGGCGAACATCAATTCCTCACTGTGACCCCCCTTGGAGATAAGAAGATATGAGATACGAGATACGAGATATCCCGTAGTCTTAGGATCATCTCGTATCTCATATCTCATATCTCGTATCTTTCCACAGCGCCTGTGGAATGTGGAGATCTTTCCTGTGGAGATCTTGGCGAAAAATTTCTCTCCACAGCCGATCGTGCAGATCTGTGAAGATCTCACACCGCCCCTGTGGAAAAAAAACCGTTGGGGCAGTAAGAAGAAGTCCGGTTTTCCACATAAGTTTCCTCTACTGCTCCTATTACTACCTATTATCATCTATTTATATAAATATATATATCTTTATCAAGAAAGGGATCGTGCCATGCGTTTCACCTGTGAAAAAAGTATGCTGTATGCCGGTCTGAACATCGCCAGCCGGACGGTGGCCCAGAAGAGCACTCTTTCCGTGCTGGAGGGCATCCTGTGCCGAGCCAAAAATACGCTGGAGCTTACCGGTTATAACATGGAGACCGCCATCTCCTATGAGATCGAAGCGGACGTGTCCGACCCCGGCGAGTGCATCCTGCCGGCCCGTCTGTTCGCGGACATCATCCGCCGTCTGCCGGAAGGTCCCGTCACCGTGGTGGTGGACGAGGGCTACAAGGTATCCATCCGGGCAGGCTACGCTTCCTTCACCATCTCCGCCGAGAGCGCCGAGGATTACCCGGAGCTGCCCGACGTGGACGAGCATCGCACCGTGAAGATCCCTCAGAACAAGCTCAAGGAGCTGATCGGCGGCACCATCTTCGCCGTTTCCGAGAATCAGGGCCGTCCCGTCCATACGGGCGTGAGATT
>JAFNXT010000018.1 GCA_017378975.1 Oscillospiraceae bacterium | reverse complement strand
GGCTCGATGGTCTCCACGAATTCGCCGTAGCAGTTGTCCACCATCACCTTCACATCGGGCTTGAGGGCTTTGCAGAAGGCAATCAGTTCACCGATCTGGGTGACGGAGAAGGTGGGGCGGGTGGCGTAGCCCTTGGAGCGCTGGATGGTGATCAGCTTGGTCTTCCCGTTGATGGCGGCACGGATGGCGTCATAGTCGAAGGAACCGTCCTCCTTCAGGTCCGCCTGCCGATAGGTCACGCCGTATTCTGCCAGAGAGCAGGGGCTGGGGCGGATACCGATCACTTCCTGCAGGGTGTCATAGGGCAGGCCCACGGGGGACAGGAGCTCGTCGCCGGGGAGCAGGTTGGCCGACAGAGCGACGGTCAGGGCGTGGGTGCCGCAGGTGATCTGGGGACGGACCAGCGCCGCTTCCGTGTGGAACACATCGGCATAGACCTTCTCCAGATTGTCCCGGCCCATATCATCGTAGCCGTAGCCGGTGGTGGCGGCGAAGCAGGCGGCACTGACACGATTCTTCTGCATGGCGGACAGGACCTTGGCCTGATTGTATTCGGCGACCTTGTCGATGGCGGCGAAGCGGTCGGCGATGCGGGCCAGGGTCTCTTCACCGTAACGGTAGACGGCAGGGGAGATGCCCATGGTCTGATACAACTGCAATAATTCTTCCATATCTATCCCTCTTCGTATGTTTTAACTTTCAAGATACTATCAGAAAGCGCCTTGGCTGTCAAGTATCGAACGAGCGGAAGCCGGTTCGATAAGATAGGGGGGATCGCCGCGTCGGGCGGAGCCCTCCTCGCGATGACAAAAAACCGCCCCGGCTGTCAAGTCCGGGGCGGTGAAGTTCAGTCACGGCGGCGTCTGCCGAAGATCATGATCAGTCGCAGGAGCTGGGCCAGAGCCACGGCCGTGGCGGCCACATAGGTCATGGCGGCGGCGGTCAGGGTCTTACGGGCTCCTTTGCGCTCTTCCGCGGTGAGGATCTCGGCACGTTCGATCGCCTCCATGGCACGGCGGCTGGCGTTGAACTCCACAGGAAGGGTCACCAGCTGGAACACCAGAGAAAGACTGAAGGCGATGATGCCAAGATAGATGAACAGGTAAGACATGGAACCGAGGAAGGTCAGGACCACACCCAGCATGATCAGGGGCATGGCCAGCTTGGAGCCGATGTTGGTCACCGGGATGATAGCGGCGCGGATCTTGATGGGGGCATAGCTCTGGGCGTACTGGACCGCATGACCGGCTTCGTGGCAGGCCACACCGATCGCGGCGGTGGAGGTGGAATCATAGACGGCATTGGAAAGCCGGATCACGTTGGCCGAGGGATCGTAATGGTCGGTCAGGTCGCCTGCCACACGCTCGATCCGCACATCGTGTACACCGTTGGCGCTGAGGACCCGTCGGGCGGCGTCGGCACCGGTGATATGGCGGACAGAAAGCTGCCCGGAATATTTCCGGAAGGTGCTTTTGACGCTGGAACTTGCCCAAAGGGACAGGATCACACAGGGGAGGACCAAAAGCAGATAATAGGTATCGAAACCGTAGAAATACATGATGACCTCCTGATCAGATATCGGTGGGGCCCATGGCCTCATGGAGCGTATAGGTGATCGCCCCCCGGAAGATGCTCCATGCCTGATTGTGGAGGGTCTGGAGCGCACCGGCGGACATATTCACCGGGACTTTTCCGGGCATGAACAGGTCCTGATCGAAGATGAATTTGATCTCTTCGTCCTGCTGACCGTTCCGCTTGACCATGCCGGGACCGGCGTGGATCTTGGCCTTACAGCCTCCGCGGATGTTCATCTCGGCTTCCACGGTGCAACGGTTGACCATGTTATCGGCCACATCCTCCTCCGCCAGAAGGCCAAGATAGGCAGGCGCGATCAGGTCGGAGAAGGGGGTGCCTTCCAGAGACAGGGCCTTACGGGAGATGAAGTTCAGATAGCGCAGGCCAACACGCTCGAAATAGGCCGGCTTGTAGATCTTGATGAAGGCGGCCAGGGGCTTGTCCAGCTTGTCCGCGAAGTCCTCCCAGCAGGTGTAACGGGCACAGGACAGGGAAATGAACCGACTGGTCAGATTCACACGCCAGAAGCCGTCTGCCGAAACGAACTGATAGTTGATCGTCTGCTCCTGCTCCTCCAGCCGGAAGTTGCCGGGGGCACCGGTGAGCTTGGGAGCCGGGGCTTCCTTACGGGCAGCATACTGGGGGAATTCGGAGCGGATCGCCTCCTGGAACTGGACCGGAAGGTTCGCTCCGATCGTCAGGATCTCGGGGAACCGAAGCTGGCAGATCACTTCGCCGGTCTGGCTCCTCCGGTAGATACAGCGGGGGTCTTGAGAAAACATGGATGATCCCTCTTTCTTATCATATATCATATGCTTCCCATTATACCCTTGTTCGAAAAAAATGCAAGCCCCATGGAAGTGGCTATTTACGATCGGAACGAATGTGATATAATGTATAGTGAAGTCGAACCGTTTGGAGGTCCTTATGAATTTCGCAACGATCAAAAACTGTGACATCGCCAACGGGCCGGGAGTCCGGGTGAGCCTGTTCGTTTCGGGTTGTACCCATCGGTGCAAGGGGTGTTTCAACGAAGTGGCCTGGGATTTCGGCTACGGAGAGCCATTCACCAAGGAGACGGAGGACCAGATCCTTGGGCTCATGGCTCCGGACTATATCCGAGGGTTGACCCTTTTGGGTGGAGAACCCTTTGAGCCCCAGAACCAGCCGGCTTTGGTAGGTCTCCTTCGCCGGGTGAAGGAGAAGTATCCCGAAAAGAGTATTTGGGCATTCTCCGGGTATCTCTTCGACCGGGATATCCTGCCGGGGAAGTTGGGAGATCCGGATGTGACGAGGGAATTCCTGTCTTATTTGGATGTGTTGGTGGACGGTCCCTTCGTGGAAGCGAGGAAAAACCTTTCTCTGCGGTTCCGGGGTTCAGATAATCAAAGACTGATCGACGTTCCGGCGTCGGTCCGACAGGGGACGGTGGTCCTTTGGGAAGATGGAAGGAGCGTATGATGATGGGACATATCAGAGTGAAAAGGCTGGATCCGAAGGCGAAGCTGCCCACCTATGGTAGTGCGGCGGCGGCCGGGGCGGATCTATACGCCTGTCTTTCGGAGCCGGTGACGATCGGGCCGGGAGAAAGCGGCTGGATCGGGACCGGCATCGCCATGGAAGTCCCGGCAGGGTGCGCGGGGCTGATCTATGCCCGGTCAGGTCTGGCCTGCAAGCGTGGCCTTGCGCCTGCCAATAAGGTAGGTGTGGTAGACAGCGATTACAGGGGAGAAGTGGTGGTGGTCCTGCATAATCACAGCGCAGTACCTCAGACCGTGGAGCATGGGGAAAGGATCGCCCAGATGGTGATCGCTCCGGTGTTCACACCGCCTTATGTGGAGGTTGAGGCGCTGACGGATTCTGAGCGTGGTGTCGGCGGTTTCGGCTCCACTGGGAAGTGATCCGGCTATCAGAAAAAAATTGTGATTTTAAGACTATACATTTTCAAAAAATTTTCGTATAATCTACACAGCCCTCATATGATGGGCGCTACACTAAATACATAATAGGAGTTGCGATATGAGTACTATGGATATCGTCAGCGCTCTGATCCAGCTGTTGGGCGGCTTGGCCATGTTCCTCTATGGTATCGAGGTCATGGGCGACGGTCTGAAGAACAGCTCCGGTGCCGCTTTGAAGCGTGTTTTGGAAAAGGTCACGGGCAATGTCGTCCTTGGTGTGCTGACCGGTGCGCTGGTCACCGCAGTCATCCAGAGCTCTACGGCTACCATCGTTCTGACGGTGGCCCTGATCGGTGCCGGTGTGCTGAACCTGAAGCAGGCCGTTTCCATCGTCATGGGTGCCAATATCGGTACGACGGTCACCGCTCAGATCATCCGTTTGGGTTCCATCGAGGCCGGTGACAACTGGTTCCTGTGGTTGTTCGATACCGATACGCTGGCCCCTGTGGCACTTCTGGTCGGCATCATCCTGCTGATGTTCATCAAATCCAAGAAGTCCAAGCCCATCGGTGATATCTGCATCGGTTTCGGTGTGCTGTTCATCGGTCTGAACCTGATGACGGATGGTGTCAAGCCCCTGATCGGTACGGATGTGTTCGCATCCTTCCTGGGGGTGCTGGGCAATCCCTTCATTGGTATCTTGTTCGGTCTTGTGCTGACGGTGATCGTGCAGAGCTCTTCTGCTACCGTCGGTATGCTCCAGACGGTGGCGACTGCTACCGCCGCCGCGGCGGCTACAGATCCGACGGCTACGGTCGTCACGTTCTCCATGGCCTATCCCATCATCATGGGCATCAACCTTGGCACCTGTGTCACCACTGCTATGGTCTGTTCCATCGGCTCTTCCAAGGATGCCAAGCGGACCGGTGTGGTACATATCGCGTTCAATACCATCGGCACCATCCTGTTCATGGTCGTCATGACCATCCTGGAGCGCAATGCTGTGTTCGGCAAGGAATTCTGGATCGCTACCGTTGACAGCGGTGGCATCGCCAATTTCCAGACCATTTTCAATCTGGTCACTGCCGTGGTGCTGATCCCCTTTGCCGGTATGATGGTGAAGCTGTCTATGCTTGTGGTGAAGGACGAGAAGGAGAAGGCCCAGCGTCATCCCGAGCTGCATACGCTGGATGAGCGTCTGTATATCTCTCCCGCTGTGGCTGTGGCGGAGGTCTCCAAGGCTGTGGCCCATATGGGTTCCATCGCCCGGGTCAATTTCGCCAAGGGCTGTAAGATGCTGGTGGACTACGATGAGGCCCAGCTCCCTGAGATCGAGGCTGATGAGGACTGCCTGGATGCTTTCGCTGATAAGTCTGACCGGTTCCTGATCGGTCTGAGCAAGGTAGTCGAGTCTGAGGCGGATGACCGTCAGGTGGATATGCTGATGCAGACGGTCCCCAACTTCGAGCGTATCGGCGACTACGCCACCAATCTGGTGGAGCTTGGCCAGCGGTTGACGGCTGAGGATTCCTGCTTCTCCGATATGGCGAAGAAGGAGCTGGAGGTCATCTGTGCCGCGGTCAATGAGATCCTGGATATCACGGTCAATGCATTCGCCAACGACGATAACCATGCCGCCAAGGCGATCGAGCCCTTGGAGGAGGTCATCGACGATATGGTCATGATCCTGCGTGATCGCCACACCAAGCGCTTGAAGAACGGTACCTGTTCCGTGGCGACCGGTCTGGTGTTCATGGAAGTGCTGACCTATCTGGAGCGTGCCTCCGATCAGTGTTCCTCTATCGCCGTCATGATGATGGCCAGAGATAATGAGGCGATCCTGCAGAACCATTACGATTATCTGCGTCAGATCCATGCGGGCAACGATGCGGCCTATGCTGCGGAGAAGGACCGCCGCCGCCAGCAGTATATCATGCCTCTGAAGGACATCGTCTGATGGGGTCCATTGGAAGGAGTTATATTCATGATGAACAAAAGGATCCGCGCGTGGCTCCTGTGCGTGCTGATGATCGGGAGCCTGCTCCTGATGTGCGCCTGTAAGTCCGATGACAACGGACCCAGTACTTCCGCCGGTGACGGTGAAGTGACGTATAAAGTCACTGTGGTCGACGGTGTAGGCGCACCCTATACCGAGAAGCTGATCGTCAAGTTCCTTCAGAACGGGGAACAGGTGGCGATGATCCCCATCGGTAAGGATGGGTCCGTGGAGAAGGCCATGGCCGCAGGGGAGTACACCGTGGAAGTGGCTTCCACGGATGCCGCGCAAAAATTCTACTATGATACTGCGGCCGCTAAGGTGACCGTGGATACCCCCCAGATCCAGATCCTTCTGGCGAAGG
>JAFNXT010000183.1 GCA_017378975.1 Oscillospiraceae bacterium | reverse complement strand
GTAACGGAATGCATGTTCACATGCTCTTACTGAAGGACGGACAGCCCGTTTTCTCCGACGATAACGGATACTCACACCTAAGCAAAGATGCGCATTACTTCATGGGCGGTCTGCTGAAGCACATCGCTTCTCTGTGCGCTCTGACCAACCCCAGCACCAACTCCTTCAAGCGTCTGGTGCCCGGCTTCGAGGCCCCGGTCACCGTGGGCTATGCCACCTCCAACCGCAGTGCCGTCATCCGGATCCCGGCCTATGCCAAGAGCCCGGACAAGCGTCGGTTCGAGCTTCGGAACCCCGATGCCACCTGCAACCCCTACTTCTGCTACGCCGCCATCCTGATGGCAGGCCTCGACGGTGTGAAGAATAAGATCGATCCTCATGCCAACGGCTGGGGCCCCTACGATGTGAACCTGTATCACCTGAGTGACGAGGAGAAGGCCAAGCTGAGCCATCTGCCCACCTCTCTGGAGGAGGCGCTGGATGCGCTGGAGGCCGATCACGATTACCTGACCGCCGGTGGCGTGTTCCCGGAGGAACTGCTGAAGAACTTCATCGCCGGCAAGCGGGCTGAGTGCCGTCAGATGGCCGCGATCCCCCATCCCGCGGAGTTCGAGAAGTACTATAATCTGTGATACCGTAGTGTGAACGCTGTCATCGCGGGGAGCGGAGCTGTGTGGCTCTTTGGTGCTCCCCGTGATGACGGCGGTTTTTACAGCCAGTCGCGCAGGGCGATGGACAGGTCGGATTCCGCGGCGATCAGCTTCTTGGCGATGTCCTTGGAGCGTTCGTCGGCGGCTTCGTATTGGTTCAGGTAACGGCTGAGGGATTTGACGCCCATGTCACAGCCGTCGGTCATGAGATCGGCGATGGTGGCATCGCCACCCTCCAGCGTCATCTTCAGATTGGTCTTCATCCAGCTCATGCCCTTGGCGATCGGTGCCGGATCCTTGCCCCGGTCGTGGTAGTCGGCCAGCAGGCCGATGATCTGGGTCTGGAGCTCCTCGTGCTGGGCTTTGCAGTCGCCCAGAAGCTCCCGGAGCTTCCGGTCCTCCACCCGGTCCAGCACATCATCGATGGAGGAGATGCCCATTTTGATCCCGGCATCACATTCCCTGAGCAGTTTCACAGTATCTTGTTCGATCATTCATCATCGCTCCCTTTCCTTCGGATGGTATCAGTATGCCCGAAAGAAGGGGACCTCATGAAAAAAGCGACACATCATGGGATCCGGATCTGGCCGGATCGGAAGCGTATGGTGAAGCACGAAGAAACGTGGCGATCCTCCCGAACTGAGGGGATCGCCACGTTTTAGTTGGCACGGTCATGATCTGCGCCGGGGGGACAGGTGGAGCACTACGGAACTGAGGGTCAGGAGCATAGCCACGGCCCAGTAGCAGGTGGTCAGAGGGCTGGAGGTCCCGTAGATCTCCAGCACGGCGGTGATGATGCTTCCCACCGTGAAGGTAGCGATGCCGCAGTGGTACAGGAGCCTTGGTAACGCCGCCGGAGGGCGTTTGCATCCGAAGACCACCGCCCACAGGGCAGGGAGGGTGCCGCCCACCAGAGGGTAGGCGAAGGCATAGATCATATGATAGGAATAGACACCGTGGCTGAAATGCTCATAGATACAGCCAAACAGGGCGCAGAGGACAGAGATGAGCAGGTAGATCAATGCGAGCCGCGTCGCTTTTTTCTCAATAGCCGATGTAGACAATGTCACTGACCTTCCTTTCACTGACTTCGCTTCCATGGTTCACGGGCTGGTTGATCACGTTGCCGTTGAACCACATGGTGGAGGAGCCGCCGCCGTCCAGATTGTAGGCGGTGCTGGCACCGAGGGTTTGCAGGAACGTGGCCAGCTGGTACAGGGACAGACCTTCGCTCCGGTCCGTACGGCCGTCGGACACCACCATCAGGTAATGGAGCTCGCCCACCTGAGCGATGGCGGTCCGGGGGTTGGAAGTGGTGGCCTGATCCACCTCTGCGTTTTTATCTACCGAGATCTGGCCCTCCTGCAAAAGGGCAGGGCCAAAGGAGAAGACCTGCCACGCGTCGAAGCTGCTGAGCATATTGGCGGAGACGTTGGCTTCGGAATAGATCCGGAAATCGCCGTCTTTGCCGATCATCAGGTCCTGTCGCTTGGGGTCGCCGTCCATGCGGTATAGTATGCCGTTACGAAGGACATAGCCCTTTTGCCGGGATCCGTAATAATCGCCATTGATCGCCAGGATCGCGCCGTTGTTCTCTGCCATGTCGGAGGTGGTCTCTTTGATGTTCCTGCCGTAGGCGTTTTTGGCGAAGGCGGTCTTCAGGTAGTCTGCGGAAGCGATCTTTATCTCTGCCACATAGATGTCGGTATCATGTTCCCGGTATTCGGTCAGGGTGATGGAGATGTTCCGGTCACGGTAAGTACGGTCGGTGATCTTGGGGGTATCCGGTCCTTCGTCGGAGATGACCGGTCCTTCGTTGGGGACGTTGGTCGGTGTCGTGGAGATCTGGGGCGTGGAAGGGACCTGCGTCTCCACACGGGCGATCACGAAGGTGTCCAGCAGGACGTAGACGGTGAAGAGTGTCAGCACCAGCGCATAGAGCAAGCCGCCTATGCGAAGCTTTCGTTCCATATCAGTGCTCCTTTTCAAAAGATGTATGGAGTATATCATAAGCAGGGTGCAAAAAATAGGGGGGATGGTGTTATTTTTTTGGATGGGATCGGCCCGGATGGGTGATTGACATGCTTTTTGGGGCGTGGTATAATGCGAATGTACTATGTGATTATATGCCCTTGGGGCATTTTTCCGGCGAAGCCGGTCAGGGAGGGACCACCATGGAACAGCGAAGATTAGAAGACCTGAAGGCACGGCGGGCGGAGATGGCCCGGATCCGGAAGGCGAAACAGCGCAGAGCGATGCTCGCCACCATCAGCGTGATCCTGAGTATCGTGCTGGTGATCGGAGTGGTCGTTCTGATCGCGCTGACCCGTTACCGTCCGCTGGTGGATTCGTTGACGGTGGAAGCCGGATCCGTGGTGGAGCCCGAGCGTTTCCTGGCACAGCCCGGTCTGGCCTTCGGCTCCGAGGTGTATTATAAGTCCAATATGGCCGCTTTCGATATGTCCAAGGAAGGCGACTATACTGTGGAGATCTACGTCAACGGTAAAGCCCATACCACCATCATGCGGGTACGGGATACGGTGCCTCCCACGGCAGATCCTGTGGAGATGACCATCAATGCCGGTCTGATGCCCGCGCCTGAATTTCTTGTGACCAATGTCCGTGATGTGGGTCTGGTGTCCGCTTCCTATCAGGTGGCACCGGATGTGTCCAAGGGCGGCAAGGTCGTGGCGCAGGTCAAGCTCACCGATGAGGCAGGCAACAGCTCCGTCATCGCTGTGACGCTGACCATCATCGATGATACGGTACCGCCGGAGGTCCAGGGAGCCACGGACCGGACTTTCTATGTGGGCGATCCCATCGTCTATACCGGCGCTTATAAAGACCAGAACGGCAACGAGTATCCTGAGGTCCTGGCGGTGGACGACAAGAGCGAAGCCACCCTTTCTGTGGACCGTGACGCGGTGGATACGGAGAAGGCCGGGACCTATCCCGTGATCTATACCGCAAAGGATGCCGCCGGGAACGAGGCTTCCGTGACGGTGCAGTTCACGCTGGTGGACAAGCCCGAGGGCTATGTGGAGCCTGATGTGGTCTACGGTCTGGCACAGGAGGTGCTGGACGAGATCACCACTGAGGGGATGTCCAAGATGGAGGTGGCCTTCGCCATCTATCGCTGGACCAGCCGGAACATCGGCTATGTGGGTAGCTCCGACAAGTCCAGCTGGACCGGTGCGGCCTATCAGGCCTTCACGGAGATGTCCGGTGACTGCTACAACTACTTCGCCGCGGCAAAAGCCCTTTTCGATGTGGCTGGGATCCCTAATGTGGATGTCGTCAAGAGCGACACCTCCCGTTCCCACCACTATTGGAGCCTGATCGACATCGGTGGTGGCTGGTATCATGTGGACTGCACCCCCCGGTCCAATCCGGGCAAGTTCTTCATGAACACCGACGCGGAGCTGGAGGCTTACTCCGTGAAGAACAAGAACAGCCATATTTTTGATGGCAGTTTGTATCCCGACCGTGCCACGGAGTCCGTGCAGGACATGGTGGATTACGCGAAGGGACAGATCGTAGAAAACTAAAGCGAAAGAGAAGGTGACGGGATGCGTTTGGGTGTGATCGGCGGTCTGGGACCCATGGCGACGGTATATTATCTGGAGCTGGTGGTCGCCATGACCGATGCGCGGCGAGATCAGGATCATCCTGAGATCGTGCTCATGGACATCCCTACGATCCCGGACCGTACTGCCTATATCTTGGGGAACAGCGAGGAAGATCCCGTGGTGCCCATGATCCGGGCAGGGGAGCAGATGAAGCAGATGGGGGCCACGATCCTGGCCACGCCTTGCGTCACCGCTCACTATTTCCACGAAGAGCTCCAGAAGGGGATCGGTCTGCCGGTGATCCATGTGATCCGGGAGACGGCAGGCCTCCTGCGTCAGGCAGGGATCTGCCGGGTGGGGCTCATGGCTACCGACGGTACGGTCCAAAGCGGCATCTTCCAAAAGGAACTGGAGAGGGAAGGGCTCTCGGTGATATTGCCCGGTGAGGAGGATCAGAAGGGTGTCATGACCCTGATCTACGATCAGGTGAAGGCCGGTCTGCCGGCGGATATGGCGCTGTTCGGTCAGATCCGGGACCGGCTCCGGGGTGAAGGGGCACAGGTGGTGATCCTGGGCTGTACGGAGCTTTCTCTCTTGAAAAAGCAGGTGGATCTGGGAGACGGGATCCTGGATGTGCTGGATGTATTGGCAAAGACCTCGGTGATCGCCTGCGGTAAGCCGGTGAAGCCGGAGTATGAAGTATTGTTCGTCCCGTTCTCGGAGGAGGAGTGACATCATGCAACAAATGAACGTGCTGGAATATCTGGAACGGACCGCCCCCAGAGTGCCGCAGAAGCTGGCTTTCTCGGATGGTACCGAGGGGCTGACCTTTGCGGAAGTTTTTGATCAGAGCCGTGCCGTTGGTTCCCGACTGGCTAAGGACGGCTATTACAACGAACCTGTGGTGGTGTTCATGCGTAAGCACCCCAAGTGTGTGCCGGCCTTCTTCGGCTGTGTGTACGGCGGCTGTTACTATGTGCCGATCGATGAGGAGATGCCCCGGTTCCGGATCGAGCTGATCTTCCAGAACCTGAAGCCCCGGGTGATGATCTGCGATGACGATACCGTGGAGATGGCCAAGACCTTCGATTTCGACGGTCAGATCCTTATCTACGATCAGGTGGCACAGGAGCCCATCGAGGAAGCGATGCTCGCTTTCATCCGGGCGCGTCAGCTGGACACGGACCCCATCTACATCGTCTTCACCTCCGGTTCCACCGGTGTGCCCAAGGGCGTGGTGGCCTGTCACCGGTCTGTGATCGACTATATCGAGAACCTGTCCGAGACCTTGGGCTTCGGGGAGCATACGGTCTTCGCCAATCAGGCGCCGCTGTACTTCGATGCCTGTCTGAAGGAGCTGTATCCCACGATCAAGTTCGGTGCTACTACCTACATCGTGCCCCACAGCCTGTTCATGTTCCCGATCAAGCTGGTGGAGTATCTGAACGAGCACAAGGTCAACACCGTGTGCTGGGTGGTGTCCGCGCTGACCATGATCTCCTCCTTCAAGACCTTCGAGAAGGTGAAGCCCCAGTATCTGGACACCATCGCCTTTGGCTCTGAGGTGTTCCCGATCAAGCAGTTCCGTCTGTGGCGGCAGGCTCTGCCGGAGGCCAGGTTCACCAACCTTTACGGTCCTACGGAGTGCACCGGCATGAGCTGTTTCTACCACGTGGACCGGGACTTTGAGCTGGACGAGGCGATCCCTGTGGGCCGTCCCTTCCGCAATACCCAGATCCTCCTGCTGGACGGTGAGAACAAGCTGGCGGAGGATGGGGCCGTGGGTGAGATCTGCATCCGTGGCACCTGTCTGACTTTGGGCTACTATCACAATTTCGAGAAGACCAACGAGGTCTTCGTCCAGAACCCCCTCAACGACCGGTATCCGGAGCTGATCTACCGCACCGGAGATCTGGGCAAGTGGAACGAGCGGGGCGAGCTGGTGTTCGTATCCCGAAAGGACTATCAGATCAAGCACATGGGCCACCGGATCGAGCTGGGCGAGATCGAGGTCAATGTGAACATGCTCGACGGCATCCAGACCAGTTGCTGTATCTACCACAAGGAGACGGACAAGATCGTCCTGTATTATGTGGGCGATATGGAGATGAAGACGTTGGTGACGGTGCTTCGGGAGAAGCTGCCCCGGTATATGATCCCCAATAAGGTGATCCGGCTGGAGACCATGCCCCTGACGGCCAATGGCAAGCTGGACCGTGTGGCCCTGAAAAATATGTACGAAAGTGAAAAAAAGGAGAAATAAAACATGGAAGAACTGATCGAGATCCTGGAAGACCTGCACCCTGAGGTGGACTTCGACACCTGCGACACGCTGGTGGATGATAAGATCCTGGATTCCTTCGACATCATCACCATCATCTCTGAGATCAACGAGACCTTCGATGTGGTGATCCCTGCCGAGGAGATCATCCCTGACAATTTCAACTCCGCCAAGGCGCTCTATGCTTTGGTGACCCGTCTGGAAGAAGAATAAGGGATGCTGTTCACATCATTTGACTTCATCGTCTTCATGGCGGTGGTGGTCCTTGGGTACTATCTGGTGCCGAAGAAGTGGCAGTGGGGACTGTTGCTGGTGGCGAGCCTGTATTTCTACTGGTGTGCCGATCCCCGGTATCTGATCTTCGTTGGCGTCACCACCTTGTCCGCCTATGGCGCTACGCTGTGGCTCCAGAAGATCGAGCAGGATCAAAAAAGTTATCTCGCCGCTCATAAGGCGGATCTGTCGAAGGACGAGAAGAAGGCGTATAAGGCCAAGGTCAAGGCGAAAAAGTGGCATCTGCTCCTTCTGTTCCTTGGTCTGGATCTGGGCATCCTGGCGGTGACCAAGTATACGAACTTCGTGATCGGCAACATCAACGTCTTCCTCTCGGATGCTTCTCAGCTTTCCATGGTGGATATGATCGTGCCCATGGGCATCTCCTATTACACCTTCCAGACCGTGGGCTATGTGATCGACGTGTATCGGGGCAAGCAGGAGGTCCAGAAGGATCTTCTGAAGCTGACCCTTTTCGTCACCTTCTTCCCCCAGATGGTGCAAGGTCCCATCAGCCGTTACGGCGATCTGAGCAAAAGTCTGTATGAGCCCCACAGCTTCCAGCGTAAGACGGTATCCTACGGCCTGATGCGGATCGTTTGGGGCTACTTCAAGAAGGTCGTGATCGCGGACCGTCTCCTCAGCGGTGTGCTGACCCTGATCGGGGGACAGACTGTGGGCGGTGTCACCATGAGCTATGACGGCGCATATGTGTTCGTTGCCATGGTGTTCTATGCCTTCCAGCTTTACTGCGATTTCACCGGCGGCATCGATATCACCATCGGTATCGCTGAGACTATGGGGATCCGGCTGGCGGAGAACTTCGATCTGCCCTTCTTCTCCAGGAACATCAAGGAATACTGGAACCGGTGGCACATCACCATGGGCACCTGGTTCACGGATTACATCTTCTATCCCATCTCCGTCTGTAAGCCCATGCTGAAGCTGTCCAAGTGGTCCAGAGATCATTTGGGCAAGGCCGTGGGCAAGCGGGTGACGGTGTACCTCAGCAGTTTCGCCGTGTGGCTCACCACCGGCATCTGGCATGGTGCCGCATGGAATTTCATCGTCTGGGGCCTTGCCAACTGGGTCGTGATCATGGTGTCTCAGGAGCTGGAGCCCCTGTATGAGAAGTTCCATGGCCGGTTCAAGGTGAAAGGGAAGCTCCCTTATGAGCTGTTCCAAGTGATCCGGACCTTCCTGCTCATGAGCATGATCCGGATGTTCGACTGCTACCGGGATGTGCCGCTGACCTTCCGCAAGGTGGGGTCCATGTTCACTTCCTTCGATCTGAGGATCTTCGGAGACGGTTCTTTGCTCCAGATCGGGCTCAGTGTGGCGGACTATATCCTGCTGGCGGTATGCCTGCTGGCGGTGCTGGCGGTGAGCCTGTACAAGCGCAAGCACGGCTCCGTCCGGGACGGGCTGTATGCCCACAGCACGCTGTTCTATTCTGCGATTGCGGTGCTGGTGACGGTCATCCTGATATTCGGCGCTTACGGCATCGGCTTCGATGCGGGACAGTTCATTTATAATCAGTTTTAAGTAATATGTCATCGTCAGAACCGAAGGGACGTGGCGATCTCCATAAGACTGGGGATCGCCACATCCCTTCGATCCTCGCGATGACATTCGCTTTTGATGTGAACTGAGTTTGAATTTTCACGTTTAGGGCTTGCTTTTTTGGAAGGATGCGGTATAATATTAGCACTCAACTCAAAAGAGTGCTAAGATTTAGAAGGATGTGTTTTGAATTATGGAAAAGATGCAGTTCAAGGCAGAGTCCCAGCGGTTGCTGGATCTGATGATCAATTCGATCTATACCCATCGGGAGATCTTCCTCCGGGAGATCATCTCCAACGCCAGTGACGCCATGGACAAGCTGGCTTATCTGGCCCTGACGGACGATCAGGTGGGCATCTCCCGGCAGGAGATGGCGATCACCATCGTGCGGGATGAAGCTGCCCGTACCATCACCGTGTCCGATGACGGCATCGGCATGAGCCGGGCGGAGATGGAAGAGAATCTGGGCACCATCGCCAAGTCCGGCTCTCTGAGCTTCAAGCAGGCCATGGAGAAGAGCGAGGACATCGACATCATCGGTCAGTTCGGTGTGGGCTTCTACTCTGCCTTCATGGTAGCATCCAAGGTGACGGTGATCTCCAGAAAGTACGGCGAGGATCAGGCATGGCAGTGGGAGTCCGACGGTGCGGACGGCTATACGATCAGTCCGGCTCAGAAGGATGCCCCCGGCACCCAGATCATCATGACCCTGAAGGAGGACACGGAGGAGGAGAACTACTCCGAGTTCCTGGAGGAGTACAAGGTCCGGGAGCTGGTCCGCAAGTATTCCGACTATATCCGTTATCCCATCCGCATGGAGGTGTCCAAGTCCCGGAAGAAGGAGGACGAGGATGGGTACGAGTCCTATATGGAGGAAGATACCCTGAACTCCATGGTGCCTCTGTGGCAGAGGGCCAGGAAGGATGTAACGGAGGAAGAGTACGAGGGTTTCTACCGTGAGAAGTTCTTCGACTATGAGAAGCCACTGCACTGCATCCACACCAGCGCCGAGGGTACGGTGAGCTACAAGGCTCTGCTGTATATCCCCGGACGGGCGCCCATGGACTTCTACTCCAAGGACTTCAAGAGGGGTCTGCAGCTTTACAGCGCCGGTGTCATGATCATGGAGGCCTGTGAGGATCTGCTTCCGGAGCATTTCCGTTTCGTCCGTGGCGTGGTGGACAGTCAGGATCTTTCCCTGAACATCAGCCGTGAGATGCTCCAGCATGACCGTCAGCTCATGGTGATCGCCCGGAACATCGAGAAGAAGATCCGGTCCGAGCTGAAGAGCATGATGGACAGCGACCGGGAGAAATACGAGAAGTTCTACGCCGCTTTCGGCCGTCAGTTGAAGTACGGTACCGTGGCGGACTACGGCGCCCATAAGGATTCTACCAAGGATCTGCTGATGTTCTGGTCCCACAAGCAGGGGAAGCTGATCGCTCTGCGTGAGTATGTGGAAGCCATGTCTGAGGGGCAGGAGAAGATCTACTATGTGGTGGGTCAGAGCCGGGACCGGCTGGGCAAGCTGCCGCAGGTCCAGACCCTCGCCGCCAAGGGCTATGATGTGCTGATCTGCACCGAGGATGTGGACGAGTTCATCCCCAATACCCTGATGGGATATGAGGAGAAGTCCTTCTGTAACGCCGCCACCGAGGATCTGGGCCTGCAGACCGAGGATGAGAAGAAGGCGCTGGAGGAGAAGACTGAGGAGCTCAAGGGCTTCCTGACCTTCCTGCAGCAGAGCCTGGATCAGCAGGTCAAGGAGGTACGGCTGTCCTCCAGTCTGGGGGAGCATCCTGTGGCCATGGTGCCGGAGGCCGGTATGAGCTTCGAGATGGAGAAGTATATGAAGCGGATGGATCCGAACTTCGCCTATCCCGTGGGCCGGATCCTGGAGCTGAACCCGGAGCATGAGACCGTGAAGGCGGTGCTCTCCACCATGACCTCCGACCCCGTGCGGGCGAAGGATCTGGCACAGCTTCTGTGCTATCAGGCCCAGCTCATGGCGGAGCTTCCCATCGAGGACCCTGTGGCTTATACCGAACTGGTGTGCCGGCTGGTGATTTGAGCGAAAATTTGATTGCATCAGGGTCGTATGTGTGGTATAGTATCTCTATAGAAAAGAGAAAAGATGGGAGGAGATCTGTATGCAGATCCTGTTGAATCTTGGTTCCATCGTCATTAGTTTGGTCACCTATGTGCTGATGGCGGTGGGCCTGTATTCCGTGGCCAAGCGGCGGGGGATCCGGAATCCGTGGCTGGCCTGGATCCCGCTGGTGAACGTCTGGGTCCTTGGTTGTATTTCCGATCAGTACCGGTATGTGGCCAAGGGACAGAACAAGTCCAAGCGGAAGGTCCTGCTGACCCTGAGCATCATCGTGGAGGTCGTGTCCATCGTGTTGCTGGTGGTCACGGTCCTGTGGTTCTTCAGTCTTATGGGGCAGTTTGGTCTGGGAGACCTGAGTCTTGGAGACTGGATGTATGTGACCACGCTGGATCAGGCGGGGATGGAGGCCTTTTTTGAGGAGCATATCCTCATCCAGGATGTGATC
>JAFNXT010000182.1 GCA_017378975.1 Oscillospiraceae bacterium | reverse complement strand
TGCTCCGCGCGTTGCATCACTACGGCGGGGAGTTCATCCACCACCACAGGGAGCGAACTGGCCATGACTGTTTCCAAAACCGCCAGGGTACCTTCACTTTGCCCAAGGCCCGGACCGATCAGTACCGCATCCATCTGGCAAAGGCGGTCCGCCACTTCCTTCACGGCATCCACAGCCAGCATCCCATCCCGATCCGGCAGAGGGAACACCACCGGCTCCGTCAGCTTCACCGCCTCGATGGCATAAATACTTTCCGGAACACCCAAAAAGACAAGTCCGGCACCACTACGCAGAGCCCCCATGGCCGCCAAAGACGCCGCTCCCGTATATCCCCGACTGCCGCAAAGCAAAAGAAGCTTCCCGAAGCAACCCTTATGGGCAAAAGGATCCCTGTCCGGAAGTAAGGCCAAAACCGCCTCACGATCCAGTTCCATCATATGTATATCACCCCAACACCTGTATCTTTGATATCTATCCAAAAAGAAATGCTTTCATCACTTTGATGGGCAAGATCACCGCGATATCCTCCGGCGGTGTCCGAAACACGGTATAGCGCATCACAAGACCGATCACCGCCATCACCAGCGAGCTCACCACCAGCATCCCACCAAGGAACAAACACTTTTCCTTCATTCTACTCTCCACGCCTCCAAAAGTCTATACCAAAAACCAGAGACTGACCCAAAACAACAGCACCAATGCCCCGTCGAACCATAGCTTGTCCCGATACCGTTCCACCCACTGCGATGGGATCGGGGAGCAAAAGAAAGCCCCTACGATCACTGCCCACCATACCCCTGAGCCTACCGTCCCTCCCACCGAACGCAGGAGCTGTGCAGGCTCTTCTACGAAAAAGATGCCCCAGCCCACAAGGACCATCACCAAGGTATAAATACGAGCCAGCACACCATGGGTACCGATCCAGTCTTTCAGACTCCCCTGCTCCGTCGCCATAACGACCCCGATGAAGATCCCCCAAAGAAGGGTCTGTGTCCCGGGACCGTACCATGCCCCCATGACCACGCCGGCGATCAGCAGGACCAACGCTTTTTGCGGTCCTCTTTTCCCTGAGATACCAAGCAGCAGATCCATCCACCGCCAAAGACTCATGTTCCACCGGCTGAAATAGTCCACCACCGACTCTGCACACCAAGGCTGACGGAAGCCCTCCGGCAGTTCATACCCCAGAAGCTTCCCCGTACCCACCGCCATGGCAGAGGCTCCTGCAAAACGGAAATAAAATGACATAGCACTGAGCATCACACGGGCCCATGACCCCGGTGCCGTCATCCCGACCGAGATCGTTGCCACCACCTGATCGATCCAACCGCCTAACAGTACCAGACCGGCAAACCCGATCACAAGCTCCTGAAGCCCTTCTCTCGATCGCCTCCAGCTCACTTTGGGAGCGGCGATCTGTTCCGCCAGTTCCCCCGGTGGCACATAGGGACCGTAGGAGAGCTTCGGGAACATGAGTATAGAGATCCCATGATCCAAGCCGCCTGTTGGATGCCATCCCCGGCGGACTTCCAATAATACCCCGGATGCCTGTAACAGCAGGAACCGCACCCAAAAAGGCACCATGCCACCCAACGCATAGATCGACCAAACCGCAAAACACAGCCCAAGACCAACCGGAGGCCGCCGCAAATATGCCGCCACATACACCGCAGGTATCAGCGCGATCAATGACCATGCTCTCCAACCTCCATCCAAAACGAAAAAGAAGAGGTAGACAATGCTCCCTGCCAGTAGTGTCACCTTTTTCTCCTTCTCTGGCGTGATATGATAGACCGCCAGAAACAAAGGCAAAAAGCAAAACAACACCCAAAGCCCATCCATCCGCATACCGACCATCCCTCCACTTTCTGATGGGACGATCATAACGTATGGTACACGACAAAACAAACGGATCCGGTCACAGGTCGCAAAAAAGACGCCACCTCCAAAACAGAGGTGACGTCGATATTCATGCATGGCCGCAATAAGGACACTTGGGGTACAGGTTGGGGATATGGCCCAATAGCACGCCGTACTGACCCAATTGCAGTTTCTCCCGTCCCAGGAATCCCATGGAACGGTCACACCGCAGACATTTCAGATCCCGGCTCACAGCTTCTCCACCGCTTCGATCACGCCGTCCACGTGGGAGGTATCCACAGTCTCCATGAGGCCGTTGTCATAGCACATGGCCACATTGGGATCGATGGGCAGCCGTGCCAGCACCGGCAGACCAAAGGAGGCCGCCACCTGATCCAGCTTGCTCTTACCGAAGACTTCGATCTTCTTACCACAATCCGGACACTCCAGATAGCTATAATTCTCCACGAAGCCCAGCACGGGGATATGCATCATATTGGCCATCTTCACAGCCTTGGAAACGATCATGCTAACAAGATCCTGGGGAGAGGTCACGATCACGATACCGTCCACCGGCAGGCTCTGGAACACGGTCAGCGGTACGTCACCGGTGCCGGGAGGCATATCCACGAACATATAGTCCACGTCCTCCCAAATCACATCGGTCCAGAACTGCTTCACCGCACCGGCGATCACGGGACCACGCCAGAC
>JAFNXT010000181.1 GCA_017378975.1 Oscillospiraceae bacterium | reverse complement strand
TCGGCGGTGTCGGTGTTGAAGCTGATGTAATGTCCGCCCCGTTTGTTCACCCGGCCCATGGTCTCGCCCAGACCGTAGACCACGTCCTCGGTGCCGAGCTTGTACACGAAGGTGATCGTCTTCTCCGCCACGGAGACCTGCAGATGCTCCACCCGGTCCCTCTGGGGGACTGTCGCCGTCACCGCCCCGGTGGGGATCGGATCGCCGAATACTTTCACTGTGATCATAAACATTTCCATGCCTTTCTGTAGGGCGGCTGGCTGTCCCCCGCCGCCGGTCATTGCTTTGCGGATACCGGATCGCCCGGAAGAGCGATGGATATTTCCTGCTATCCCGCAGATCCTATGGGATCTGCGGCTACATCCCTTGGATGTAAAAAACCGGCGCGGTGCGCCGGTTTTTTGGGTATGGTCAGACCTCCTTGCGGCGCAGGTACGAAAGACCTGCCACAGCCGTCAGCAACAGGAGCGCCACCGGCAGCAGGCTCATATCGCCGGTCTGGGGGATCTCTGTCTCGTCGGCGGTGCCCAGATAGAAGGTGAACTGGGGATAACGCCCGTCGTGGGTCGCGTACTGGAAGCAGAGCAGGGACTCTTCCCCGGCCACGGCGTCGAACTCGATGCCGTTCTCCAGCTCCAGATAGGGGCCGGGCACGTCCAGCTGGATGTTATAGGGGTCTTCCGGGTCCTCCACGTAGCTGATGAACATACGGTAGGTCCCGTCCGTTTTGGGGACGAAGGAGAACTCCTGCTGGAAGTAAACGACGCCCTCATCCACAGGCTCTGTGGGCTGGGGGATGGTGATGGTCTTGCTCTGACCGAGGCCGATCGGCTCCACCTGCCGGATGTTGATAGCGGAGACGGTCATGGCGCACAGCAGCAGACAGATCAGGATCGCGAGCAGTTTCTTCATTTCGATCAACTCCTTATTTTTTCGCCTCCGGGGGCACCAGATCCAGGGTGATGGTGTCCATGGAGGGCTTTAGCTGACGGTAGCTCACACCGGCGGCATCCAGCATCCGCTTGGAGGCCATGGTGCCCAGAGTGTCGGCGTACTTGTCGGACAGGTAGACCACTTCCTTCACGCCGCTCTGGATGATCGCCTTGGCGCACTCGTTACAGGGGAACAGGGCCACATACACCCGGCTGTCCTTCAGATCCCGGCCGCCACGGTTCAAAATGGCGTTGAGCTCCGCATGGACCACATAGGGGTACTTGGTCTCTGCCCCGTCCCGACCCCAAGGGAACTCGTCATCGGAACAGCCCTTGGGCATGCCGTTGTAGCCCGTGGAGATGATGATATTGTCGGGGGACACGATGCAGGCACCCACCTGCGTGTTGGGATCCTTGCTCCGCATGGCCGCCAGCATGGCGATGCCCATGAAGTATTCATCCCAGGAGATGTAATCGGTACGCTTCATAAGGTGATCCTCCGTTTTTATTTTAGTGTAACACAGGGAGGGGCAGGTTGCAAGAAGAAACATCCATGTCGTAGGGTGGAGGCATGCCTCCACCGGTGTTTTTGCCAAAGGCGAAAACACATCGCCCGAAGGGCGGATATATGCGTACCCTATTATCGCCCTTGTGGGCGATCCGGTTTTCGCTTTGCGAAAACCGGCGGCGGGGGCATGCCCCCGCCCTACGATATGGGTCACGATATACCGTGGAGGAACCGCTCCAGCCGGTCCATGCCTTTCTGCAGACGGTCGTCGGCACAGCAGTAGGACAGGCGGACGAAGCCCTCGGCACCGAAGCAGGAGCCCGGCACCATGGCCACCTGTGCTTCCCGGATGGCTCTGGTGCAGAACGCCTCGGAGCTCATGCCATAGGGGCGGATGTCCAAAAAGATGTAGAACGCGCCCTCGGGCTTGGGGAAGGACATCCCCATCCGTTCCAGCCGGTCCATGCAGTAGTCCCGTCTGGCCCGATAGCGGTCACGCATGGGCCCCACGTCCTGTTCCAAAGCCGTGACACAGGCGGTCTGCAGGAAGGTGGGCACCGCCGCCACCTCGGCGGCGTGGAGCAGGAGCAACCGGTCCATGACCTTCTGCGGTCCTGCCAGATAGCCCACACGCCAGCCGGTCATGGCGTAGGGCTTGCTGAAGCTCTGACACAGCAAGATCCGGTCTGCCAGCTCCCGGTCAAGGCTCAGGCTGGGACAGGGGGCGTAGGTCAACTGAGAATAGACCTCGTCGCAGATCACGAAGATATCCCGTTCCATGGCCACCTGCTTCACGGCCTCCAGAGAAGCCGCCGACAGCACGGTGCCTGTGGGATTGTTGGGGGAATTGATCACGACCGCCTTGGTGCGCTGGGTCACCACGGCCTCCAGTGCCGCTTTGGAGATCTGGAAGCCCCCCTGCCGCAGATCCAGTGCCACCGGCACACCACCGGCGGCGAGGGTGATCGTCTCATACAAAGAGAAGGCCGGCGTGGGGATCACCACTTCGTCTCCGGCATCCAAAATGCCCGTGAGGGCGGTGTAAAGGGCTCCGGTGGCACCCACCGTCACCAGCACCTGCGCCGGATCGCAGTCCATGCCGCGCCCACGCTCGAAGGCGGCGATCGCCTGACGAAGCTCCAAAGTGCCCTGATTGGGGGCGTAGTGGGTCTGCCCTGCCGCCAACGCGGCGCAGGCGGCGGCCTTCACCGGCTCCGGCGTGTCGAAGTCGGGTTCGCCGATCGTCAGCATGACGCAATCGTCCACTTCCTTGGCCATGTTGGTGAAGCGGCGGATGCCGCTGCGCTGTAAGGGGTCCAAATGTTGGTTCAAGCCGGTCATATCCATGCCTCCGCCAATTTTTCAAAGAAGTCTGCGCCCCGTTCCAGCACCGTTTCGTCGAAATCGAAGCGGTCATTGTGGAGGGCGGGGCTGGAGCCGGTGCCAAGGAAGAAGAACATCCCCGGCACATATCGCTGATACCACGAGAAGTCCTCGGTGATCATGCTGGGTGCCTCCAGCTCATGGAAGGGCACCAGACGGCGGACCTTGTCATACAGGTCGCCCGGGTTCAGCACCGCCGGGTAGCCGTCGTTCATCTCCACGGTCACCTCACAGCCGGTGTCCTGCGCCACCCCGGCGGCGATCCGCCGGATCTCGTCCTGCAAGGAGAAGAACACCTCGTCCTGGAAGGCCCGAAGACTGCCCTCCAGCAAAGCACTGCCGGAGATCGCGTTCCGCACGGAGCCGGACCGGAACTTGCCGAAATTCAAGATCCGGAACACGTCCTTCGGAAGCGCCGCTTCCATGGCACGGACCCGTTGGTAGAGGTCCACCGCCGCCGCCATGGCGTCCACGCCCTCCCATGCCTTGGCGATGTGGGCGCTTTTTCCCTTCACCTCCACCGTCACTTCACAAGATCTGCTCATCATCTCGCACCGGCGGCTGAAAACTTTGCCGGCCTCCACGCCGGGCCACAGGTGCAGTCCGAAGATGGCTTCTACATGATGATCACGGAACACTCCGGTATCGCACAGGTCTTTGGCACCGCCGGTGGTCTCCTCCGCCGGCTGGAACACGATCAGAACGTTCCGGGACAGGCGCTCCTTCCGGTCCAGCCGCCGGGCAAGCTCCAGCGCGATCGCCATATGGCCGTCATGGCCGCAGGCGTGCATCCGGCCGGGGTGGGTGGAGGCGTAGTCCGCTCCGGTGGCTTCCGTGATGGGCAAAGCGTCCGCATCCGACCGGAAGGCGACGGTCTTTTCCGCCCCAAAGTCGAAATAAGCGCACAGGGCCCCCGCCATGGGGGAAAAGACCTGACATCTCAGGCCCTCCAGCGCGTTTTTAAGATATCCCAGCGTCTTGGGCAGTTCCCGGTCCAGCTCCGGGATCCGATGCAACGCCCGCCGGTCTTTTATGATCTGCATG
>JAFNXT010000180.1 GCA_017378975.1 Oscillospiraceae bacterium | reverse complement strand
TTGCTAAGTATAAGAACGGAGAATTGCAGACCATTGGTCGAAATAGTCCCAAGTGGCTTTTGGAGCTGATCGAAAAGATGGAATGAAAAATCGTGTGCCAAATACGGCACACGGTTTTTTGTGAATAAACAGATCTAGTCCTGACAGAACACGAATGTTTATGGTTTCATTTATTGGATCATCACATCGTTTTGACCGTAGGGGACACCCGTCTCCGGGTGTCCCCACGATGAAAGGCTTGACTCGATGGGTCAAGCCTTTCTGTGAAGATATATTTATCGATGGATGTACATACGGGTCATATCGGGTTCGCCGTCGCCCTGTACCATGCAGAGGAATTCCCATCCGTACCGCTCATAGAAGTTCGTATGATCGGTCACAAGATAGGCGGGGGAAATGCCCTTTGCCCTCAGGTCTTCCACTGCCATATCCAGCAGATGCCCGGCGATGCCCTGACCGCGGTGGCTCTCTTCGGTATATACGGCGCAGACATTTGGGGTCAGATCGGGCCGGTCATGGAAGTCGTTCTCGATCACTCCCAGGCCGCCAACGATCTGGCCGTCCGCCAGACAAAGGAACCAACCTAACTCGGTCTGTCGGGAAAGATAAGCCTCCATACATTCCAGATAGGCTTCTGTGGGAACGCCCCACTTACTATGGAACCAATCCGCGGCCGCATCCTTCAGTTCCGGCTGTTCTCTTAATGTGATGTATTGAAATTTTGGCATCATCAGCACCATCCTTTTCCGTTTTCTATATCCTACCACAGAAAACGGACGAAAGCTATCCCTAGATTTTTTATGAAAGAACGATCTGCGGGACAAGGATCTTTCTGAAAGAACTTTGCCATTGCAAATGCTTCCGTGATACCGTATATTGTAGGATAAGATCCGGAAATAAGGAGGGGCTGTATTTTGATCCGTTATGTAATGGCTGCATAAGCGTTGGCTATGCAAAGAGGATAGGATACTGATTTTGTATAGCTGATGCTTTCCTGATGAAGCAAATTCAATAAGGAGGCGGCCGTGAGCTATATAAAAGCAGAACAGATCCTGCCGGAGGAATTGATCCGTCAGATCCAGGAACACGTCGACGGTGTGTACATCTACATCCCCCGAAAGCCGGGGACCCGACGTGCCTGGGGAGAGAAAACGGGATATAATGCGGAACTGAAGATCCGCAATGACTGTATCCGAAATGACTATGTGGCAGGCGAAAGTGTGACTGTACTGAGCCGAAGATACCATCTGTCAGAAAAAAGTATCCGCAGGATCCTGCAAAAGTAACAGATCATGGGCCGGGAGAGATCCCGGCCCATGGTTTTTGGGGGCGGAGGTGTGGAGAATGAATATTTCGGAAACAAAACTTGAACCTTTTGGAACGATGCGCCGGGTAGAATGATGCCATCAAAGGAAAACACATCCGGATATCGAAAGGAGAACATCGTGATGGCAAAGTTTGCAGACCACATGGAAAAGGTCGCCGGGGGCATCGTTGGAGGTTATCAGAAGATCGAAGACGGGGTCGTAGTCGGTCTGGTGGGCATGGTGCCGGTGGCGCTGGCATATCCCATCTACGACCGGGTGCTGAAAAAACAGCGGGAGAAGATCGCGCCGGAGGTCTTGCGTCTGACTGACGAACTGCTGAAATAGGCGCTGTGTTGTTTGTGATCGGGCCCCGGTTGACAGGGAGAGGGATCTGTGATATATTCTGCCTGTATCGTGCTCGCCTGAGCGGGCCGGAAAGGAGCTTAAAAGTATGATCGTTCGTGAGGTCGTGACCAGCTAACTGGATATGGGCGTGGATAAAGATGGGAGGGCAGGACCTCCAGCTTTGGTGCGCCGCTTTTAAGTGACTTTCGGATATGTGGTAGCCGCAGGACGGGCCCCATGACGAGGGGGCTTCACTGCGGTATTTTTGCGCCCATTTTCAGTTAGCGGTATGGACAGGTGTGTTGTCATATGCTTTTACGATGTGCATTTTCAAACCATACAACTGAATTTGGAGGAACGATAACTTGGATAAGAACGACTACGGCATGGTGCCGGATCATAAGGATCTGCCGGGGATCCCGGCGAGAGTTACCGCAGTCCATAAGGAGCGGTATGAGATCGTCTGTGAGCATGGGATCACCCATGCCAGACTGAAAACCAAGGAATATTTTGTCGATACGCAGGATTTTCCGACCACGGGTGATTTCGTGATGGTCAACTACATTGACAACGGTGACAGTCAGATCATCACGACGCTACCCCGGAGGACTTACTTCTCCCGGCGGGAACCGGGGCCCGTCCCCAGAGATCAGGCGGTGGCGGCCAATTTTGACTATGTGTTCATTATGCAGTCGCTGAATCTGGACTTCAACCCGAAGCGGCTGGAACGGTATCTGACGGTGGCATGGCAGTCCGGGGCCACCCCGGTGATCCTGCTGACCAAGGCGGATCTGGTGGAGGATCACTGGGACTATCTGACGCAGGTGGAACGGGTCGCCACCGGTGTCAATATCCATGTGGTCAGTGCTCATACGGGACATGGACTGCGAAGACTGAATGCCTACCTTCAGCCCGGAAAAACCGTTGTATTTTTGGGTTCTTCCGGTGTGGGTAAGTCGAGCCTTGTCAATGCTCTGGTAGGGGAGGAGATCATGGCGGTCAACGCCATCCGGGAGGATGACAGCAAAGGCCGCCACACCACTACCCACCGGCAACTGATCCGGCTGAAAAGCGGTGTGATGATCATCGATACCCCCGGTATGCGGGAGCTGGGCATGTGGGATGTGTCTGAGGGCCTTGGGGATGCCTTTGCGGATGTGGAACGGTTTATCGGAAAATGCAGGTTCTCTGACTGTAAACATGAAAGGGAACCCGGCTGTGCCATCAAATCCGCCATCGCCGCCGGAGAACTGGATGCCGCTCGATGGGAAAGTTATCAGAAGCTGAAAGATGAAGCGATCGACCGGGATGAAATGATGCGCCGGAAGCGGGAATGGAGCAAGGGCGTTGCGAAATTTTCGAAACAGAGGAATAAGGAGATATGGTAATGAAAAGGATCATCAAATCGATGGAAGAAAAATATCTGGTCCCTGCGGCGGAACTGGTGGAGGCAGTATTCACGGCTTCGGAATCTGCAGAAAATGGCGCATTGGTCCGCCGTCTGGTGGAAGAGATCCGCAGTAAGCGGTTTTATCTGCCGGAGCTGGAACTGATCATGGTGGACGAAAACGATGCTGTCATTGGCTATGTCATGTTCTCCCGGTTCCATCTGGAGGGGAAATTTGAGAACGAACTACTGGTCCTGACCCCGGTGGCTGTGAAAACCGAACTCCAGCGACAGCACATTTCCAAGGAGCTCATCGAATATGGCTTGGAAAAGGCAACAGCGATGGGCTATAAGGCGGTCATCGTGGAGGGGGATCCCAGAAACTACCGCAACCGTGGCTTTGTGACCTCTGCGGCTTTTGGCATCACCGCCCATGCGTCCGTGGGTCTGCCCGCGCCGGAATGTCTGATGGTGCAGGAACTGATCCCCGGCGGTCTGGAGGGTATCCGGGGGCAGGTCAGTTACAGCGATTATGAAGCTCTGCGGTAAATACCGCAAAAACGGAAATGGTTTCTCCTTCAGTCTGTGTTATGATCGATGCGTAGCTACGAATCGACAGGAAAGGAGGCGGCAAGATGGACGATCGGACGATCATCCAGCGAAGCCTTGACTATATCGAAGACGATCTGCAAGCCGAGATCACTGCCGCGGAACTGGCAGACATGGCAGGTTTTTCGCTGTTCCACTATTATCGGCTGTTTCAGCGGGCGACCGGCTTGCCGGTGATGCAGTATATCCTGCGGCGAAGGCTGCTCCATGGCGTTTATGCGATGAAGCAGGGCAGCAGCAAGGTCGATGCGGCGCTTGCATTTGGCTTCGATACCTATGCCGGATTCTACAAGGCTTTCTGCCGGGAATTCGGATCTACGCCCTCGGATCACTTGCAAGCCTGTCGGGCGAAACGGCCCTATCGGATCGACATCACCAAGGAGGAACACATGACCATTACCCACAAAAAAGCCGCTCAAATACTCCAAAGCTGGGATCTGAGCGACACGACCATAACAGATATCTACTACGAGGACACAGGGAACAAAAATGACAGCGCCTGCTATGTGGGCGACGGGTATGTCCTGAAATATACCGCAGATCTTGGAAAGCTGAAAAAGCACATCGAGGTCTCCAAGGCTCTGCAAAGCATCGGTCTGCTGTCTGCCGTACCGGTGCTTACCGCTGAGGGCAAGGAATACATCCAGGACGGCGAGGTCTATTTCTACCTGACCTGCCGCCTGCCCGGAGAGCAGATGGTATCCCATCGATTCGAGGACGGTGACGGCCGCTTCGTAGGCGAGATCATCGGTCAGCTCCATCTGGCACTGGCCAAGATCGATGACTGCGTCAGCGAAGCAGATCTGTTGGCTACCGTGAAAGGATGGGCACTTCCCAAGGCGAGCTCTGCGCTGGGGCTGTCCGATGCATTCTGCAAGGACTATCTGGACACCTTCGCCGGACTCTATCCCGATCTGCCCCGGCAGATCATCCACCGGGACCCGAATCCCGGAAATATCATTTGCGCAGACGACCAGTGGGGCTTCATCGACTTTGAACTGGCGGAGCGGAACGCCCGGATCTACGATCCCTGCTATGCCGCAACGGCGGTGCTGTCGGAAACCTTCGGCCAGAACGATGACCGGTGGCTGGAGATCTACCGGGATATCATCTGCGGCTATGACAGCGTGGCCCACCTGACGGAAGCCGAACGCAGAGCGATCCCTTATATCATTCTGGCAAATCAATTCGTTTGTGTCGCATGGTTCTCTGAGCAGGACAAGTATGCTGAGATCTTTGAGATCAACAAGAGGATGACCGCTTGGCTGATCGAAAAATTCGAGGAACTGAAAGATATCTAAACAAAAGAGCCGGGAGCGATCCCGGCTCTTTTGCACGACCGATCGGCAAAGCGATCAGTCTGTGTTATAATTTGGTTAGATAAATCTTGGATCTATCTAGTTGATCAAATCCACACTTGTAGGGACACCGCTCCTGCGGTGTCCGTGGACACCCGGGGACGGGTGTCCCTACGGTCATCGCAAGAAGCGTATCGCCACGTTGGTCCGTATTCTATGGAGCGCCTGCAAATGTGGCGTATCGAAAGAGCGTAACGAAGACCTTTGCTCAAAGCTGATACGAGGAAACGGGGCCTGACCGGTGTGGTCGGGCCCCGTTTGGTGTTAGGTGGTCAGATCTTATGGTAGAACTCTACATTGTGGCATTTTTGGGAAAGGAGATCGATGAGACCGGGTAAGTCTGATCGGTCGCGGATCTGTGGGATAGAGAGGATATGACAACTCGAACTGCTGGTATACAAGAGGATATATCGGTCTTTGATCACGCAGATCCGCTCGAGGGAGCTGTAAGCTTGCTCGATGCGTTTGGAAGGGGTGGTTTCGACCATGTGATCTTCGAAAAACTCAAAGCTGGAATCAAAGTCAATGGGGAGCGAACCGGTCTTTTTGGTCCGTCGTATGTATTTTTGGATGTTCCGTTTGACCAGCCGTCTGGAAAATAGTGTGCGCACCGTTAAATAGATGGCCATAAGGATGGCAGTGGCAAAAGAAGCGGTGCCCCATCCCCGGAGCAGGATGACCGCTCCGGTAGCTGCCGCACAGATGCCGATAAAAATCAGATTAGATTTGCGAAGTTGCTTCTTGCCATAGGATGAACCGGTGCAATGGAACAGCTCAAAATCCAGATAGTCTTCTTCTGTAAGGTGGATATCAAATTTGTAACGCATTTTGTGCCTCCTTATATCAGGATCGTCAGATGGTGGTGGGCAGGCGGTCGTGTTGCATCAGGTGGTCCGTCGGTCGAAGCTGTGGAGCCAGTCGGCTTTCAGGAAGTAGATCAGGAAGATGATCCCGCTGAGGGTCCAGGTGATGGGGTAGGCCCAGGAGACGGTGGTCAGCCGTGGGACCAGCTTGACCGCGATGGAGATGTAGCTCACACGGAACACGCACCAGCAGGCCAGCATGGTGAACATGGGGACGGTGGCTTTGCCTGCGCCCCGGAGGATCCCGGCGATACAATG
>JAFNXT010000179.1 GCA_017378975.1 Oscillospiraceae bacterium | reverse complement strand
GGGTAAAGGAACGGAAAAGGGTGTGCGTGAGCTGTGGACGGAAATCGCCATAATGGAGCATATCCGCAATACACGCACACTCGTCCATGTTAAAAATATACAAGATCCTTATGCATTTGGGGTAGGTTTTTCGTCACTTCGGAGCATTGAAAAGTGAATTTACCTATAATATAATCTAACGTATATCGAATCCAACAGCATTTTGCCCAAAAATCGGCAGATCGCCCGGTCTTTTCCGGTCTCCTGATTTGATATGCGCCGTGATCGGACGGCAGACACAGAACGAAAGAAAGGTAGGCTCCACATGAACTCTAAAACTTTGATGTATATCCTCAAGCGTATCGCGCTGGCTGTTCTGACGGTCTGGGTCGTCATCACTGTGACCTTCTTCGTCATGCGTGCGGTCCCCGGCGGTCCGTTCCTGGGCGAGAAGGCCATCACTCCCGAAGCGCAGGCCGCGCTGGAGGCAAAGTACGGTCTGGATAAGCCGGTCTTCGAGCAATATCTGACCTATCTGAAAGACATCGTCACCAAATTCGACTTCGGTCCTTCTCTGAAGCTCCGTGGTCGTGACGTGATCGACATCATCGGCGACGGTATGAAGGTCTCCGCCAAGCTGGGCCTCATGGCCGCCGGTATCGCTCTGGTCACCGGTGTGGTGCTGGGCGCGGTGGCCGCTCTGCGCCGTAACAAGCTGATCGACAAGGTCATCATGGTGATCACCACCGCCTTCATCTCCATGCCCTCCTTCATCATGGGCACCTTCCTGCTGCTGCTCTTCGCGCTGGAATGGGCGATCCTGCCCGCCAACGGTGAGACGGCGGCGGGTCTGATCCTGCCGGTGTTCACCCTGTCCCTGTCCCCCATGGCGAACATCACCCGTCTGACCCGTTCTTCCATGCTGGACGTGCTGGGTCAGGACTATATCCGCACCGCCCGTGCCAAGGGCGTGTCTCAGGTGAAGATCATCTTCGGCCACGCGCTGAAGAACTCCCTGATCCCCGTGATCACCTACTTCGGACCCATGCTGGCCTATGTGGTCACCGGTTCTCTGGTGGTGGAGCAGATCTTCGCCGTCCCCGGCATCGGCCGTTATTTCGTCAGTTCCATCACGGGCCGTGACTACCCCCTGATCATGGGCACCACCATCGTGCTGGCGTCTTTGATCGTCATCATGAACCTGATCAGCGATATCATGTATAAGGTCGTCGATCCCCGTATCACTCTGGAGTAAAGGAGGAACACTATGGATAAGAAAAAGAAGCTTTTCAGCGTCCAGGTGGATATGGACGATTTCCTCCCTGCTACTGAGGAAGAAAAAGCCTATATGGTACAGATGCGCCCCTCTACCACCTTCTTCAAGGACGGTATGAAGCGCCTGCTGAAGAATAAGATCGCCACCGCCAGTATGATCATCATCATTTTGGTGACGCTGGCCGCCATCATCCTGCCCTTCTTCTGGCCCTACAGCTACGATGCCATGCTGGGCCTGACTCCCGGCAAGCCCGTGGATCCCAGCTACAACAATCTGGCTCCCTTCGAGTACGGCGCCACCGAGCAGAAGCGGATCGAAGCCGGTGAGAGCGTGTTCCCTCACATCTTCGGTACCGACTCTCAGGGCCGTGACTACTTCATCCGTGTGGTCTACGGTACCCGTATCTCTCTGGCCGTCGGCTTCTTCGCCAGCATCATCGTGCTGATCATCGGTCTGACGGTGGGTTCTCTGGCCGGTTATATCGGCGGCAAGGTGGACCTGATCATCATGCGGATCGTGGACATCATCTACTCTCTGCCCGATATGCTGATGGTGATCCTGCTGGCCTCCGTCATGAAGGTGGCGCTGGCTGAGGTGATCGAAGGCACGATCCTGGAACAGCTCGGTGGCAACATCATCTCGCTGTTCATCATCTTCGCTCTGCTGTACTGGGTCAGCATGGCCCGTCAGATCCGTGGCCAGATCCTCAGCCTGAAGGAGCAGGAGTATGTGCTGGCCGCCAAGTCCACCGGCGCCAAGGCCGGTTGGGTCATCCGTAAGCACCTGATCCCCAACTGCATCAGCGTGGTGGTCATCTCCACCGCTCTGCAGATCCCCAGCGCGATCTTCACCGAGAGTTACCTGTCTTTTCTGGGTCTGGGCGTCAATGCCCCCATGCCCTCTCTGGGCTCTCTGGCCTCCGACGCGCTGAACGGCATCACCAGCTACCCCTACCGTCTGGTGATCCCCGCGATCACGATCTCCCTGATCGTGCTGTCCCTGAACCTGTTCGGCGACGGCCTGCGGGATGCCTTCGATCCCAAGCTCAAGCACTAAGGAGGTAGCGGCTATGGCAATGTTAGAAGTAAAAGACCTGCATACTTCCTTTTTCACCCCCGCCGGTGAGGTCAAGGCCGTCAACGGCGTGTCCTTCTTCCTGGATCAGGGCAAGGTGCTGGGCATCGTGGGCGAATCCGGCTCCGGTAAGTCCGTCACCGCCTACTCCATCATGCAGATCCTGGAGAAGACCGGCAAGATCGTGTCCGGCTCCATCAAATTTGGTGGTCAGGAGCTGGTGGGTGCCGGCGAGAAGGTCATGAAGACCATCCGTGGCAACAAGATCTCGATCATCTTCCAGGACCCCATGACCTCCCTGAACCCCACCTACACCATCGGTCATCAGCTCATGGAGGCGATCATCCTCCACACCGACCGTGACCGCAAGCAGGCTTACGACCGGGCCGTGGAGATGCTCCGTCTGGTCAACGTCAACGAGCCTGAGAAGCGGATGAAGCAGTATCCCTTCGAGTTCTCCGGCGGTATGCGTCAGAGAGTCATGATCGCCATGGCGCTGGCCTGTGAGCCCGACGTGCTGATCGCCGACGAGCCCACCACCGCGCTGGACGTGACCATCCAGGCCCAGATCCTGGAGCTCATGCAGAAGCTCCAGAAGGAGCTGGGCATGGCGATCATCATGATCACCCATGACCTGGGCGTGGTGGCCCAGATGTGCGACGAGGTCATCGTCATGTACGCCGGCTCCATCTGTGAGCAGGGCACCGCCGACGAGATCTTCTACAACCCCAAGCATGAGTACACCAAGGGCCTCATGCGGTCCATCCCCACGGTGGACAGTGACGGCGGTCGGCTCCAGCCCATCACCGGCACCCCCATCGATCTGCTGAACATGCCCAAGGGCTGTCCCTTCGCCCCCCGGTGTGAGAACGCCATGAAGATCTGCCTTCGGGAGCGTTGCGAGCGGATGCAGATCAACGAGGACCACGCGGCGGCCTGCTGGATGAACGTGAAAGAACAGAAAGGCGGTGACCGCCCATGAGTGATCCCAAGACTCTGGTGGAAGTCAAACACCTGAAGGAATACTTCAACATCAACACCGGCCTGTTCAAGTCCAAGCCCCTGAAGGCGGTGGACGACGTGTCCTTCGCCATCCGCAAGGGCGAGACCTTGGGTCTCGTGGGCGAGTCCGGCTGTGGCAAGACCACCGTTGGCCGGACCCTGCTGCACCTGTATAAGCCCACCGCCGGTGAAGTCTGGTTCGACGGCAAGCAGGTCAAGACCAAAAAGGACATCATGGAGTACCGCAAGAAGACCGCCATGGTCTTCCAGGACCCCTACTCCTCTCTGAACCCCCGTATGACCGTGTCCGATATCATCGCCGAGCCTCTGGACGTGCATAAGATGTACGCCAATAAGAAGGAGCGGCAGGAGCGGATCCTGGAGCTGATGGCGAAAGTCGGCCTGAACTCCGAGCATGCCAACCGGTATGCCCACGAGTTCTCCGGCGGTCAGCGTCAGCGTATCGGCATCGCCCGGAGCCTTGCCATGGGCCCGGAGTTCGTGGTCTGTGACGAGCCCGTGTCCGCGCTGGACGTGTCCATCCAGGCGCAGGTCATCAACATGTTCGATGAACTGCAGGAGCAGATGGATCTGACCTACCTCTTCATCGCCCACGACCTGCTGGTGGTGCGCCACATCTCTGACCGGATCGCTGTCATGTATCTGGGCCGGATGGTGGAGCTGGCGGACGCCAAGGAGATCTATGACCGTCCCCTGCACCCCTACACCAAGAGCCTGATGTCCGCTGTGCCGGTGCCCGATCCCAAGATCGCCCGCGCCAACCAGCGTATCGTCCTCTCCGGTGACATCCCCAGCCCCCTGAACGCTCCCTCCGGCTGTCCCTTCCGCACCCGGTGCCCCCACGCCACCGAGGCCTGCGCCCAGTCCATGCCGGAATTCAAGGAAGTGGCTTCCGGCCATTTCGTGGCCTGCCACAACCTCGACAAGATCTGAGGAAAGCCTTATGTAGGGCGGGGGCTTGCCCCCGCCGCCGCCGATCGCAAGCGATCGGCGGAAGATATGGTGCCAGATGTGCGCTTGCTCCGCAAGCACACCGGCGGGGGCAAGCCCCCGCCCTACACCATACTTAACGATATTGGCTTCACACCTGAGGAAGCCGGAGCGCTCCGGCTTCCTC
>JAFNXT010000178.1 GCA_017378975.1 Oscillospiraceae bacterium | reverse complement strand
GGCCCTATCGTTTCATCCATCTCTCCAAGACACAAGACCAGGGACATGACAGGGGATCATCCCGTGTCTTCATTTCCAAAGACAGAGAACATCCGATGCCGTCCCCACGCCCCTTGTAGGGCGTGGGCACGCCCTCGCCGTCGCCGCCATCCGGGCGGCGCATGCCTTCCCTCGATCGGAGCCCATGTGACCCCAGAGAAGACCTTCGCCCCCTCCGGGGTGCGCCCCTCAAGACAGAGAACCGTCCCCTGTCCTACCGTCTCTCTTTCATCATCAAATCTGACGAGATCCTCCATCGATCTCCTCTTCTGTATATACACATTATATAGATCCCGAATTTATTTGTCAATGTCAAATTTTATCCGGCAACTACACTTTTTCTATGATGGCGATTTTCCGCGATGATTGACTTTTTACGCCCCATGTTGTATGATCATATCGTAGCTACACCGCACCCCATCCACATCCAAGGGGGACACCATGACCAATGACGCGATCGCAAAAGACCCCGCCGCTTCTCTGGAAGAGAACCTGAAAAAGGCACTGACGGAGCTTTTGATCCTCCATCTGCTCACCCGCCGGGAATTCTATATCGGTGAACTCACCGCCACCCTCCAGCAGGAGAGCGGCGGCGCTCTGAATATCGTTTTCCCCTACAGCGCGGTATATCGGCTCCAGCGGGAGGGATATATCGTCGAGAGCGGCAAGCGGATCGCCCCGGATGGCCGCCGTCGGCAGTACCTGTCGATCACGGAGCATGGCCACGCCTACTACAGCCAGCTCCTGCAGACCTACGACCGTTTCACCGGCGGCATCACCGCCGTGCTCAAGCAAGGAGAGGTATCATGACCAATGCACTGACCAAATACAAAAAAGAGATGAAAAAGCACCTGCGTTGCTGTGGCTCCACCAAGACCCGGCTCATGGAGAGATTCGACCATTCTCTGGCCCCCTTTCTGGAGGGATGTGACGACCCCAGCATGGGATCCCTCCACGCCGCCTTCGGTCCTCCCGAAAGCATGGCGGGCCTGCTGATGTCCGAGCTCACTTCCGAAGAAGCGGCCCGCTACCGCCGACAGGTCTGGTTCAAACACATCACCGCCGGGATCCTGGCCGTACTGTTAGTGGCATTCACCCTGTACGTTTTTTTTGAAAAGCAACACCCGCTCGAGGTAAAAAACGAGACCATCATCGATTTCGTCGTTGATGAGAAAGATTGGACCGGACCCACCACTGTAGACTGAAAGGAAGATACCACCTATGAAAAAGACCTTTTCCATCATCCTTTGCTTCGTCCTGTTCATTTCTCTGGCCCTCCCCACCTACGCCGCCGGCCAGAGTGAAGTGATCTACTCTCAGGAATACACCCTGGAAGATGGCACCACCGTAAAGGACGAGATCATCGTCCACGGCCTGGCCCGGACCTCCTACAAAACCGCCACCAGAAGAGCGACCATCTCCAAGGACGACACCACGATCGCCATCATCGCCTTCCAGGCCACCTTCCGCTTCGATGGCAGTACCGTTGCTGTCATCTCCAAGTCCGTCACCCAGACCGACACCTACGAGGGCTGGAGCTATAAGCAGACCTCCTTCACCTCCAGCGGTGGCACCGTAACGCTGGAAGGGAAGCTGACCAAGCTGTTGATCTTCAACAACAGCTTCACAATGACACTGACCTGCGATAAAAACGGCAACATCTCCTCCACCTGAACACAACGCCCGGAGCTTCCATCAGAAGCTCCGGGCGTTCCATTATCCACTTTCCTCAGTCATACAGATCGAACTCCTCAAGGAAATATGCCTTGATCCTGAGATAGTCCGTGGTATCGATGCTGCCGTTTTTATCGACATCGGCGGCACAGCGTTCCGCTTCAGCCATCGTCAAGGTGCCGTAGAAGGCGGATCTGATCCTGACAAGATCCGTGGTATTGACCTCGGCGGTCCCATCCACATCGCCCAGGACCACGACCGTGGCGGAATCCACCAGCTTATCGCCATCGTAGAGGCTGACCGTGGCACCGGTGCCAACGGTGTCGGTACCGGTGAGGATATCGCCATCCTTATGGCGGACCTCCAGGACCTCATTGTCGAACTGGGCGAGCAAGGACTCTACCGCGGTACCGGAGGTCACGTTTTTCAGAAGTGTCCCATCCAGCACGAAGGGGGCCTTGTCCGTCAGCAGGAGCTCTGTCTCTTCCACCGGATCTTCCACGACCACCGTGTCCAGCACCAGTTGGGTGGTATTGCCTCCCTTGTCCACCGCGTAGATATGGGTCACATACTGACCGCCCTCAAAGTTGTGCTCGGAGGCCTTGACCCTGAACGTATAAATATCGCCGTCCTTGGTCCCCTTTTGGGTATCCATGAATTGCTCTGCCAGATCATCCTGCCCGTTATGGACTGTCCATGCGGGGAACACCACCTTGCTGATGCCCCAGTCATCCGTAGCCGTACAGGTCACGGTATAGCCGTCCGCAGTCACATTGGAGATGGTCGCATTGGTGATGACGGGATGCTCGTTGTCATAGGCCTCGATCTGTGCGTTGATGCCGTGTCCTGCATAGTGCCTTGCGCACATGGTATAATCGTTCGGCCAGGCATCGTAGACATCGGGCCGGATGTGCCAATAGTAATCCGGATCGAAGGTCAGACTGGCTCTGCGCCCTTCCGCCTGACCGTTCTGCACATAATGGCGCAGGTATTCATCCTTGAAGGAAGCCGCCACCTCGGGGTATCGCTCGGTATAATATTTACCGTCGAACAGAGCGGAAGACTTCCGGTACTCCTTGTAGCCGCTGGTGACGAAGTGCTCGTAGACCTTCTCATAATCGTTCCCGAAGGCGCTCTTCAGGTCGGGATTATTGGCAAGATAGAACCCCAGATCCAGGATGGTACTGGAGGGTCTGCCCTCTTTGATGCCGCGCTCCAGCCAGTGCTCCTTCAACTGCGCGTCGGTCAGGCTCGGCGAAAGATCCGGGTTCCGGTCTCTGTACACCATGGGGTCAAAAGAAGCCGCTTCGACCCAAGTCTCCTGATCGCCCGAATAGTCCAGCCAAGGCACCATGCCATGCAGCTTCCAGTATCCGTTGTAAACGCCGTTCCGGCTTCTTCTGCCATATTTGTCGATCTGCGAAACGGTGATGGCCCACACGTCCCAACCGGCAGTGCATTCGATCACCTGTCCGTCGCCGACATAATATCCGGTATGGTTGTCCATGTACAGCCACTCACCCGGGACCAGATCCGTGAAATCACTGCCGCAGTTGGGAGCCTCTCTGATGATCCGCTCACCGTCCCAGTCGCCCAGGCCACAGCTCGTGTCCATTTTCGCGTAAGCGCCAGCCGTGTAATTGTTGACGATCTCGCCCTTCGTCCAAATGATCGCCTTTCCCAAGTTCCAGCAGTCAAAGGAGATCCGGCTCCCGTCATAATAGCCCAGATTATAGGGGAAGGAATTGTAATAATAGTTGGGTCTTGAGTAAGCCACCCACAGGCAATCGATGAATTCCTCAGCCGTCATCACGATCTTATGCGCGTCAGCCTCAATGGGCAGATACGGAAGAACGGTCAACAGCATCACCGCCGCCAGCAAAAGGCTGAGGATCCTTCTTTCCATAACATCTTCTCCTCCGTTGATCATTGGTCTGTGGGGCTGGGTGCCGATGCACAGACCGGCCGTGGGGATCACCGCACTTCCCCCTTGTACTCCATCACTAAAAACAGAGTACCACATCCCGCTCAGCTTGTCAATATCGACGACAGGAGAGCCTTTCCAGCCTCCGGAAGCCGTTGCGTTACAGCTTATGGAACACCGGCTCCCTGTTCCCGAAGATGCGCACAGGCCCGGCCGGCGGCGTGGGCATCGGAGCCCACGACGACGATCCGTCCCCATGTAGGGCGAGGGCACGCCCGCGCCGTCGCCGCCCCCGGGCGGCGCATGCCTTCCCTCACGGGAAGGTGGACCGCCCCAAGGCGGGCCGGAAGGGTGTGTGACCGGCCCAGCCGGTCACCCCGCCGCCCCTTGCCGTCACAGTCCGCCCCATC
>JAFNXT010000177.1 GCA_017378975.1 Oscillospiraceae bacterium | reverse complement strand
CCCCGTCGGTAGTCATCGTCATCCATACAGGGCAGATCGTCGTGGATCAAGCTGTAAGTGTGGATCATCTCGATGGCGGCGGCGAAGGGGGTGGCTTTTTTCCAATCAGCTCCGCACATGCGGCAGAACTCGAAAGCCAATACGGGACGCAAACGTTTGCCACCGGCCATAAGACTATATTCTACCGAATCGAACAATCTGGTCTGGGGTGCGTCATGGTATCTGGCATACCATTCCTGAAGGAATGACTCGATATAGTCTTTGTATTCTTTCAGCCGTTCATCCATTTTGCTGATCCTCCAGTATGGGACTGCCATCAGGGGCAGTCATGACCATTTTTACCTGCAGTTCTGCTTCGTCCAATAGCTTCCCACAGCTACGGACCAGCTCTGTCCCCTCTTGGAACAGCTTCAGGGAAGCTTCCAGTGGGACATCGCCCCGTTCCATGGAACGGACGATCTGTTCCAGTCGTTGCATCTTTTCTTCAAAGCTGGTCTGACTCATGATTCGCCTCCTTAATTCCTGTCACGGCTCCGCTCAATGTACCATCGCTCAGTGAGATCGTGATGGTCTCCCCTTCTTTCACCTGCTTGACCGTACGAAGCAAAGAACCGTCTTCCTGTTGTACCATGGCATATCCTCGGGTAAGGACCTTCAAGGGGCTCATGGCGTCAAGCTTGGCTGTGGACGAAAGGAATCCTTGTTTCTTCCTGTCGATGATACGCATCATATTTGCGGATAGTCTTTGCTCGATGTTTTGGACCGTGATCCGCCGTTGTTTCAAATAACCGGTGGGTTCCTGAAGCGCGCCGCTGGAAGACAGTACGCTCAAGTGACGCCGGGCAGACCGGATCTGACGATCCAGACTCGTTGCCATGACAGCAGACATTTGGTCCAGAGTCTGGCACAGCGCGTCCTGATCCGGTACCACAAGCTCTGCGGCGTTGGACGGCGTGGCGGCTCTGAGGTCTGCCACATAGTCGGAGATCGTAACATCCGGCTCGTGCCCCACAGCGGAGATCACAGGGATGCGACAATCATAGATGGCTCGGGCAACGATCTCTTCGTTGAACGCCCAAAGATCCTCGATAGAGCCGCCTCCCCTGCCCACGATCAGAACATCCGCTAATTGATGATGGTCAGCATAACGGATCGCCGCAGCGATCTCTCGAGGGGCTTCTACACCCTGTACTCTGGCAGATAAAAGGACTACTTTAGCCAGCGGATAGCGCTTTCTTAGGATCCTGAGCATATCATGGAGCGCGGCACCGGCGGAACTGGTGACGATGCCGATGGTCTTTGGGAATCTGGGGATAGGTTTCTTATGTGCCGGGTCGAACAGGCCCTGCGCTGACAGCTTGGCTTTCAGTTGCTCAAAGGCCGCATGCAGATCACCGACACCATCCAGCATCATCGTAGTGCAGTATAACTGATAGGCTCCGTCTCTTGGGAAGACTGAGATCTTACCCATGGCGACGATCTTCATGCCATTGGCTGGACGGAAACGTAACCGAAGGGCATTCCCTTTGAAAATGACGCAACGGATCGCAGCCTGATCATCCTTCAGGGTGAAATAGTGATGACCGGAGGGGTACAGCTTGTAATTGCTGATCTCTCCGCGGACCGCCACCGATGACAGGAGCGCGTCCCGGTCCATCACATTCCGGATATATTCGTTGATCTGTGCTACGGATAGGACGTCCTGCGACATGTTCATCCCTCCATCTCACGGTAGGCCAGAATAGCGACACCGAGGGCATTATCGGTAGAATAGACTGGTTCAGCGAACAAGGCGCCGGCAGGCTCCATCACAGAGCGCAACATCGTGTTCGATGCCACGCCGCCAGAGAATATCACAGGAAGCCAGGGATATCGCTTCATGGCATTCATGGTAGCCTGATATACCGCCTGACAGACACAACGAAGGGCATAGGCCGCCGTTTCCGAAGGGTCGGGCTGTTTATCATGGAACTGCTGGACCTTATTCTGGACACCGGAAAGAGAGAATGTAGTCTCCTGACATTTCACCCGGAAGACTTCCCTCCCCTGTGCCTGACGGCTCAGTTCATCCAATGGACGACCCGATGGGAACGGGAGCCTCAGAAGCTGTCCGGTCCGGTCGATGAGCTGACCGGCGGAGATATCCGTGGTCCCACCGATTTTGGTGCATTTGACATTTTTCCCTTCCGGTTCGATCAGCAGGAGCTCAGTGGTGCCGCCGGATAAATGCCAGCCAAGATGGGGCTGGTCCAGAAGTTCCAGATGTCCAGAACTCCAGGCCGCCGCGGCCACGTGTCCCTGCTGGTGTGAGACTGTTACAAGCGGTACTCCCAAAGCATCCGAAAGGAGCTTGGCATGGGATAGCCCCACCATGAAACAGGGCATGTAGCTTCCTTCCACCGCCCGGGGCCGGGTGCTCACACCCACTGCTTGTATCTGTGGGCTGTGGATATGGGAAAACAGCCTGCCGGAAAGCTCCGGCAGGCTTTTGGTATGGGCGAATACCGCATCGCTTTGACGTAATCCCAACTCGCCGGCTTTCACAGGCAACAACCTTGATACGTTGTGCCCGTTGACACCATCGTACCAAGCGACGGATGTGGTATAGTTGCTGGTATCGAACCCAATGACAGCCATCACACTTCCTCGCTGGAAAGGCCACGAACGAAGGAACCAAGGATACCGTTGACAAAGGAACCGGTATCGTCGCCATCGTATTTCTTGGCGATACGGACAGCTTCACTGACAGCGACGCCGGTGGGAACATCCTCTACGTACAGTATCTCATAGATGGCAAGCTGCATCACAGCTCTGGTCAGTCTGGAGATGCGGCTCACATCCCAGCCGATGGAGTACTTGCCGATCTGCTCATTCAGCTCATCAGCGCGGTTGGCCACACCGGCCACCACAGAATCCAAATACGCGATCTGATAACGGGTGGGACGCTCGGTATATACATCGTTCTCTTCGGAAAGCTTGGCGTAATACTCCTTAGCCAGACGGACGGAAACGACCTGCTCCGGCTCCTCACCGGTGAAGTCGCGACCGTAGATCAGATGTACCGCCAGTTCTCTTGCATTGGCTCTGGTCATAACTACCCCTTACTGACGGACGATGCCGCACACGTTCACGTTGACTTGGATGTTGGAGATACCGGTCATGGAATCGACAGCGTTGACAGCGGCCTCCTGGATGGCCTTAGCCACAGCGACGACACTATGACCGTACTTCATGATCACATTGCAATCCACCGTCAGAGAGTCATCTTCAGAGATGGTGACCTTGAGGCCCTTGCCCCAGTTCTTCTTACCGATCATATCAACGATATCCGCACCGGGCTTGGCACTCAGACCGGCAAAGCCTTCGATATCCGTCAGCGCCTGGCTGACGATGGTGCTGATCACATCCTCAGAGATCATCACACGACCGTTATCCTGTACCTGAGTGACATACTGCTTATTCTCAGCCATGGTAGTTCCTCCTGTAAAAGCCCCGTCATTCAACGTAGCATATTTTTACTCATTATACCACGGTCTTGAAAAAAATACAACAGATTTTTCGCCCCCGGCTCCATTATGTCTTAGGGTACTTCTACCACCCGGATGTCAGCCAGCGATAATTCGGATTGGGACATGACGATATCGGCGATCAATGCCACATCATCCTCCTGTAGACCACCCTCCGGAGCGGCTACCGCCACAGAGATCCCATCATCGCCCATGTAGGCCACACAATCCTGATACCCCTTTGCGATCACCAGACTTTCGATCTGAGCCTCATTGAGTGCAGTCTGGACGATCTGTTCCAGCTTCGTAGCAGAGGTGCTGGTCTCCACAGCCTCTTCGTAAGCCATGGCCTCCTGAAGTGTACTGACCGCACTGTCCCGTGCCTGCTGTCGAGACAAGCGTACGGCGGCAAAATAATCAGAGACTGTATTTACATCGACTTCCAACAGTTCATCTCCAAGCACCAACGTGTCATCGGACATCACCTTCTTCGCATCCAGAGTATCTGTCAGGTCCCTGGTGGCATCGTCGCTGTACAGCCAGTTCACATAGATACCGGCGCACACTGTCACAAGGATCCCCGTAGCGATCAGATTCTTCTTCAGATTTTTCGTTTTCATGATGATCCTCCATTCATTTCATCTTCAATACTGAGATCCGGTCGGAGCCCAAGCCTGTGACGTTTGATACCGCCTCAACGATCGCAAGACGGATACTTGGGTCATCCGCTCCCTGACAAACCACCACGGCACCACGGTATTCCGGTGATCTGATCTGTTGTATGAGACCACGCTGGCTTCGGTCGCTCCCTGTTACGATCACGGTATCCTGTCTGGCGTTTTCTCCTGCGCTGTCCATCTGATATACGGTCCTCTCCCCTGCCTCTTCCGTCAGGAGGACAGCGACGTCCCCTGCGCCTGAGATCTTTCGTAGTATGTCTGATAAATGTTCCTCTGTTTCCGCTTTACTGTCCCGGACGGGCGGTGCGACCTCCTGTTCTTTGCTCGATGACTTCTGCGGAAGCGATAATAAGATGATGCCGACCAGCAGGACGAACAGAAGAAGTCGGTATTTCTTCAATAAGGGGACTGCCTTTTCCAGCGTTCGCTTCAGCTCCATGTTACTGCCTCCTCTGCGATCCCCAACTCCGCGGTCAAGGAGCGGAAAAGCTTTGTCTTTTGATACGGTGAAAGCTGACCGATGATCGTGACCTTATCGGGGACTGGGATCTCATCATCCGACAATGAGACCTCTGCACTGATCTGGGCCCCCAGGGACTTTGCTTCCATCAAGATATATGCTTCCGTTCGTTCCTGTATTCCGTCGCGCAGAGCTTGCGTACCGGCTGTATCCCAGTGGGCATCCATTTCCGTCAAAGGATACAGCGTCTCTGGGACAGAACGGATCAAAGAAGACAGATCGGTACCTGCCATAGGCTGGAGCACACAGAAGGTGAGAAACAGGGAGGCGATCAGTCTGACGGCAGGAGTCCGTTCTCCTGCCAAGTGGATCGTGACCGCGCATAGAAGGGCAGCGGCGAAAACGGTCAGGATATAGCTCCTTATCAGCTCCATCAGCCCACCCCTTTCATGAAGCAGATCACACTGATCAGCAATAACAGACACTCCGTGCCTGTCATAGCCAAAAGTAATCCCATGGCTGTACTCAGATCGTGGATGGCCCCCACGATCCGCTTGCTTCCGAAGATACCACATATCCCGGCGGTGGTCTTCAGTAAGAGATGATGGATCCCGATCCTCAGGAACGGGGCCGCTGTGATGGCGATGATCGCAACTGCTCCATAGACTCCAACGACGTTTTTGGCAGTAGTAGCGCTGACCAGCACCGCTTCTGACGCATCAGACAGGATGTTCCCTACCACCGGGACCATGCCGGAGATGGTCAGCTTCGTCGCCTTGAGAGCGATCTGATCCGTTGCACCGCTGACCACGCCCGTGATCGTCATATATCCGGTAAACACATACAGTATGATCTTCAGGCACCATGTGACCAGCCATTTCGCTGAATTTTGAAGCTTATCGAGCACACCGTCACCTATACAGCACTTACCGAAAGCCAAAACGATGAAGATATATACCATAGGTATCATCACCGAACGGATCAGGCCGCAAAGGATGCCGTTGAAAATAGCTGTTCCGGTATAGAGTGTCGCGGAGGAAGTGGTCCCTCCCTGAGCCACCATGGCAGAAGCGATCACGGGCAACAGCAGCTTTGCATAGTTACTCAGTTCTGTCACTGTATCCGATGCCATCCGTATCATCGCACCTGCCTGTGACAGAAATGCGGTAGCGATCACGAGACCGCCGCAGAGTTCTGTCACCGAATGGTTTTGAGCCGGAAATACATTGACTACTGAGGTCAGCATCGCTACTGCCATCACAGACATGCACAGTTTCACGCCTTGTGCGAAATGAGGTGACACATCATCCAACGCTGAACGTAACACATACCAAAGATCCTCCGCGAAGCTCTTCTGAGTCACAGGCATAGACTGTAATGCATCCTCCGGAGGAGCCGGAGGGTCCAAAGATACCGCGTGAACAGGCGTCGTACACAGCGATATCAGCAGTATGATATAGGTGATCCATTTCATATTTCCCCCATTATCTTACGTATCAAATCCAGAAGTCCTTCCAGCATAGGCAGAGCACACCATACGATCACTGCCGTGGTCAGCAGATCCAGTACCTTTCCGAGAGATGTCATCCCTGCATCCGAGCAGATCAATGCGGCAAGCTGGCCCACCAGCGCGATCCCGGTGACCTTCATCATGATACTAAATATAGACTCGTCCAGCTCTGTGATCTGCTGGAGCTGACGCAGGAAAGAAAAGACCGGAGTCAGGATGCTCACCGCTGTCATAGCCACCATAGTGCTGACTGCCATGATCAATATCGTTTTCGTCAGACCGCTCTCCTTGGTCAGGCAGAGTGCCAGGATCACGGCCAGCAGTATGACCACAGTCCCTTTCCAGAAGAGTGATATCACAGCCCAAACAACCCCTTGACCATCTCGAACAACTCGGCGATCTTCTGCGCTACCATCATCAGTACCACTACCAATCCGGCCAGAGTGGTCATGGTCGCCTGTTCTTCCCGTCCAGATCTGGATAGGACCTGATCGAGGATCGAAATGATGATCCCAACTGCCGCGATTTTAAATATGAGATCGATATCCATCCCGACCACCTACAACATAAGGATCGCCAAAGCGATGCCGGCACAAACCCCCAAGGTTTGTATCGTGCGGTTTTTTTGATCGATCTCCTCTGTCAGGTGCCCAAGCTCCGTTTTGCATCGGTCCAGTACGGCATCCAACCCTTCCAACTGTCCATGCAGGTCGAAGCGACCCAAAGACTGACACAACAGAATGAGAGCATCGGCGATATGAGGATGATACTGAGGTACCAGCATCATGACCTCCTTCGTGCAACCGTCGATATCCGGAACTTCCTTCTGCTCAAGGAGCTCTCCGAGGCGGCAGAACCATTGACCGATCAGATCCTTGTCGCATCCTCCTGATATTTTGCACAGCTGTGGAAGCGGTGTCATTCTGTATCTCAACTCACATTTCATCAGTTCTATCGACCTGATCAGGGATCTGAAATATCCGATCTCTATTTTCTTTTGATCGGCGAAAGCATGACCGAACCCTCCACAGGCTACGACAACAAAGAGGCCGCCGATGATTTTGCGTACCATAGTTACATCCTTTCCAGCTCCCAAGACTTGTCCGCATGAAGAATGATCAGGGTGTCGAATATATGTTCTTCCATCAACGGTCTGTATATGCTCCTTTTACGGAGGTCTTCTTTTTGCTCGGCATGGGCTGTGGCCAGCAGATCCGTCCCGCAACGATGCGCGCTGAGCAATGCGTCGCAGTCCTCTGGGGATGTGATCTCATCCATGGCGATGATCGAGGGTGACATGGTCTTAAGTAATTGGAGGATCCCTTCACGCTTCCTGTGGCCTGTGAGGACATCCGTTCTGATACCGGTATCGAATCCCTTTGGGAACAGCTCTCCTCGTTCATCGACCACGGAAACGTTTCTTGTCGCGGCCCTGACACGTATCAAGTCTCGCAGGAGTGTGGTCTTCCCGCTTCCGGGCCTTCCGATGATAAGACAAGATCGACCAACATCCCGAAGCTTGTCCGCGATACCAGGGATATCTCTTGCGATCCGGATACACAGTGATGTAGGATCTTTCACAGTGGTCATCTCCCCTTCTTTGATCACAGCCTGTCCGCAAATGCCGATCCGGTGACCGCCCGACGCAGTCAGATATCCGGAAGACATCGTCCAGGCGTTCCAAGGAGAATAACCGGAAGCCAGATTGATCACATGATGGAGATCTTCCTTCCTCACTACGCCGCTGACGGTCAAGTCCCGGTCTTTGCAGATCAGCATGGGCGGACGACCGATCCTCAATCTCAGTTCCTGCAGTGTGTCTCTCCCATACCGGTCTGTTTCAGCCCGCAACCACGGTGGGATGATGGAAAGCAGGCTGTTCCAATCACAGTTCATTCGTCATCACTCCTGCATGAGGATATGCTCGTCGATGATAGATATGACACTTGATGAAAACATCAGGAAGCACCGGCGGCAGGATGGCTCCGGTGCTTCCTATCAAAATATATGACCTTCAGGAGAGGATATGCTTCAACTTCTGTTTGTTCTCTGTACCGAGGGGAGTCAACGGAAGGCGGCAACCGCCGCAATCGATACCGATGCACCTCATGGCTTCCTTGATAGGGATCGGATTGGGCTCGCAGAATAACAGTTCGATCAGGGGTTGGAGCTCTTGTTGCATAGCGGCGGCAGTATCCAGATCTCCGTCAAGGGCCGCCTGTGTCATTGCGATGGTCTTTTCCGGCAGAAGATTGGACAGCACCGAAATGACACCCTTTCCTCCTAAGGCGATCGCAGGTACGATCAGCTCATCATTCCCTGTCCATACCGTCACTCCCGGACAGGTACCACAGATCTTGGTGATCTTAGTGATGTCATTGGACGCTTCTTTGATGCCTGCGATATTGGGGATCTGGCCCAGACGTTGGATCACAGAAACGGGGATATCCAGCCCTGTACGGCTCGGGACATTATATGCGATCAATGGGATCGACACCGTATGGGCGATGGTCAAATAATGCGCGATCGCCCCTTCCGGCGTTGCTTTGTTATAGTATGGACTCACCACCAGCAGTGCATCAACGCCCGTTCGTTCCGCAGCCAAACTGAGGTAGGCCGCATGAGATGTGTTGTTCGACCCGGTACCGGCGATGATGAGGCAATCGTCACCGACATAACTTTTAGCTCTGTGGAACATCTCGATCTTTTCTTCGTCTGACAATGTGGGCGCCTCTCCTGTGGTCCCACAGATCACGACCGCCCGGATGCCGGCATCGATCTGCCGTCGCAGAAGTTGCTCCATCATCGGATAGTTCACTTTATCATCCAGAAATGGAGTGACCAACGCAGTACATACGCCTGTGAATAATGGTGTCCTCATAGCTTCATCCCTCCACGCCAATCTATGCCATCACAACGTTTTTTGCGTGTTGCAAAAATACACGGATCCGGATATAATGAGTGCGATATACAGATTGGAGGGGTTCGATTGAAGACCCATGATTTTTGGTACGACCTGCCCGAGGAACTGATCGCGCAGACACCTCTGCAGCAGAGAGACAGTTCCCGGCTTTGTGTGCTCGATAAAGAGACTGGTGCTGTGACTCACCGACACTTTTATGATATCGTGGACTATCTGCGTCCGGGTGACTGTCTGGTGATGAACGACTCCCGGGTCCTCCCTGCCCGACTTTTGGGCCATCGACCCACCGGCGGTGCTGTGGAGGTCCTGCTCCTGCGAGATCTGGGGGATAAGAAATGGGAATGCCTCTGCAAGCCTGGCCGCAAGATGAAAGAAGGTGACCTGGTGATCTTCGGTGACGGAGAGCTGACGGCTACCGTTACTGAGGTGAAGGAAGACGGGAACCGGATCGTGACCTTTGACTATCAGGGGATCTTCCTTGAGGTGCTGGAGCGATTGGGTAAAATGCCTCTCCCTCCCTACATCCGGGCGGAGCTCCAGGATCAGGAGCGATATCAGACCGTCTACTCCCGGGAGGTCGGTTCTGCCGCGGCGCCTACCGCCGGATTACACTTCACGCAGGAGCTTCTGGATAAGATCCGTGCCATGGGCGTCTCTACTGCCTTCGTGACCCTCCACGTGGGACTGGGGACCTTCCGCCCTGTAAAGGCAGAGGACATCTCCCAGCATCATATGCACAGTGAACTTTGCATGATCTCTCAGAAGACGGCAGACATCCTCAATGAAACGAAACGTAACGGAGGACGGATCGTATGTGTCGGCACCACTTCCTGCCGGACGCTGGAATCTCTGGCAAAAGAGGATGGCACCTTTGAAGCATCCTCGAAGTGGACAGAGATCTTCATCTTCCCCGGTTATCAGTTCAAGGCCATGGATGCCCTGATCACGAATTTCCATCTCCCTGAAAGTACACTGGTGATGCTGGTCTCCGCCTTCGCGGGAAGGGAGCATGTTCTCGGCGCTTACGAAGAGGCCGTGAAGGAACGCTACCGCTTCTTCTCCTTCGGAGATGCGATGTACATCGGATAAAAACGAATACGCCTATCAACGACCGTAACTCAGTCGCTGATAGGCGTATTATTTTTGATCTCATCCTCTGGACTCCGCGGTATCGAGGATCATTCGGACAAGTGCGTCTTTCCCGTTTCCCTTTTCTGCGGAGAAAGAGATCACAGGACAAGACTCTGGCAGCTCCAGGTCCTGACGTATGGTCTCCAATGTAGACTGGATCTGGCTTTTCTTGACCTTATCCAGTTTGTTGGCCACTACGACGAAAGGACAACCGCTGTCCAGGAACCAACGAGCCATGGTGATATCGTTGTTGGTCGGGGCATGACGGTGATCCACGATCAGAACACCCAGATCGATCCGTCCGGCGGCAAAATAGTCCTCCATGAGTTTTCCCCAACGTTCCTTCTCTTTTTGAGAGACCTGCGCATATCCGTAGCCCGGAAGATCCACCAGATAACAGCATTTATCTACGGTGAAATAATTGACATGGATCGTCTTTCCGGGCTTCTCCCCCACGCGGGCAAAATTCTTTCTGTTCAAGATCCGGTTGATGACCGAGGATTTTCCCACATTGGATTTTCCGGCAAAAGCGATCTCAGGAAGCCTGTCTTTTGGGAAATCTTGCGTGGAGGCCGCTGAGATGAGGAATTCGACATTATGAAGATTCATGTGATCACCTCACTGTTGGATGCTGTTCCTGCGTCTTGGCTTGACATCGCCCGGAAGATCGTTCCTGATGGTAGGGATCATCTCACAGGAACGTTTCAGCGCTGTTTCAAGGACCGTATCCACGGTGGAGGCAGTAACGAAATTCAAGGCTTTGCGTACGGTCTGATCGATCTCCTCCAAATCTCTGCGATTATCCTCCGGGATGATCACCGTAGTGATGCCGTGACGAAGAGCAGCCATGGTTTTTTCCTTCAATCCTCCGATGGGGAGCACACGGCCTCGGATGGAGACCTCACCTGTCATGGCTACGTCTCGACGGACAGGAACATTGGTCAGGGCAGATACGATGGCTGTTGTGACCGTCACACCGGCAGACGGACCATCTTTGGGTACGGCTCCCGCAGGGAAATGGACGTGGATATCCTTCGTTTTGTAGAAGTCTGACGGGACCCCGAGCCGCTGTGCGTTGGCACGGATGTAGCTCATGGCCGCATGGGCGGATTCCTTCATCACATCGCCAAGATTACCGGTGAGCTCCAGCTTACCTGTACCATCCATGACATTGACTTCGACCTCCAGCGTTTCGCCGCCAACGCTGGTCCATGCAAGTCCGGTGACGAGACCTACCTGATCGGTTCCGGGGATACGGTCCGGCAGAAATTTTCGTACTCCAAGATACTCATGGATATTGACACCTGTCACCGAGAGCTTCGGTGCGGTCTCGTCTTCAACCAGACGTTTTGCGGCCTTACGACAAACGTCGGCGATGGAACGCTCCAAATTACGCACACCGGATTCTCTGGTATAGCAACAGATCATCTCTCTGATGGCATCGTCGGAGATCTTCAGAGAAGTCTTCTTCAGACCGTGCTTTGCCATTTGCTTGGGTACGAGATGGTTCTTGGCGATCATCAGTTTCTCTTCATCAGTATAGGACCCAAGCTCGATCACCTCCATACGGTCCAGAAGAGGACGGGGCACGGTATCGAGGGTGTTAGCTGTAGTGATGAAGAGAACATCAGAAAGATCGAAGGGGATCTCAAGATAATGATCCCGATAGGTCTTGTTTTGCTCCGGATCCAGCACCTCGAGAAGAGCCGCACTGGGATCACCACGATGGTCAGCCCCCATTTTATCGATCTCATCGAGCAGCAACAGCGGATTCATACTGCCGGCCTGCGTCATGGCGGACATGATCCTACCGGGCATGGCACCGACGTAGGTCTTACGATGACCCCGGATGTCTGCTTCATCCCGGACACCGCCAAGAGAGATCCGTGCCATCTTGCGATTCAGGGCACGGGCGATGGAGTATGCAACAGAGGTCTTGCCTACGCCGGGAGGACCTACCAGACAGAGGATCTGAGGCGGCATCTGGGGAGCCATTTGACGGACCGCGATGGTCTCAAGGATCCGTTCTTTGACCTTTGTAAGCCCATAATGGTCTTTATCCAAAACCTTGGATGCAGCGACCACACTGACCTTTTCCTTCGTCCGTTTATGCCATGGCAGATCCAGCACAGCGTCCAGATAAGAGCGGAGCACCGCAGACTCAGCGGATCCGAAGGGCTGTTTTTTCAGCCGATCCAGATCCTTCAGAAGCTTCTTTTCTGAGTCTTCATCCAACAAAAGTCCCCGGATCCTCCGCTCCAGACCGGAGTATTCCTCCTGCTCATCCCCTTCTCCAAGTTCCTCTCGGATCACCTTGAGCTGTTCCCGAAGGAAATAGTCGCGATGATTCTTATCCATGTTTGCGTGGGTGCGGGATTGGATATCAGATTCCAACTGGAGGATCTCGAGTTCCTTGTTGAGCAGTCTCAGAGTATCTTCCAGCCGGCGGACCGGATCCACCTTATTCAAAAGCTTTGCGATGTGCTGGTGATCGATACCGGTGTTCTGTGCGATGGTATCGGCAATAAACCCCGGGTCCGAGGAAGCCATGAGCCTGAGCATCACGGAACGGGCCGGAAATTCGGAAAGCTCAAGATACATCCCATAAAGTGATCTTGCCTGACGACACAAGGCCTGGATCCGGGGGCTGTCAGTAAAGTCAGGCTCCGGGATCGACTGTATCTGTGCCTCCATGAAGGGCTCTGTCTGGAGGATCTGGGTGATCCGTCCACGGCACACACCCTTGACCAATACTCTGATCATTTCAGACTGTGAGTCCAGTACCTGCTTGATCTGGGCAACCGTACCTACGGCATGCAATTCTTCAGGAGATGGATCATCGGTCAATATATTCTTTTGAGGGACCAGAAAGATGTATTGACCTTCCTTCATGGCCGCTTCCAGCGCGCGAACGGAACGCATCCGACCAACGTCGAAGTGTACGCTTTGATCCGGGAACACCGCAAGCCCCCGTAGAGCGAGGACCGGCAGTTTGCCGGAATAGATCTTATCGCTCATGGAAACACCTTCCTTCCTTTAGAGCGAAAAGGGGGTAGATAACTACCCCCTTCTGGTTCGTCCGTTATTTCGAACCTTTCCTGGTTCGGGGGTGGTCCGGATCACGCTCGATGATCGGCTCGCCGCCATCGATGCACTCCGGGGTGATGATGACCTTACGGATGGTAAGATCAGAGGGGATCTCATACATGATCCGGGTCATGGCTTTTTCCATGACAGCCCGGAGACCACGGGCGCCGATCTGGCGATCCAATGCTTTTTGGGCTACAGCCGCAAGAGCTTCGTCACGGATCTCGAGGTCAACACCATCCATCCCCAAAAGGGCTTCATACTGCTTCGTCAACGCATTCCGAGGCTCAACGAGGATGCGGATCAGATCCTCTTTTTTCAGGCTCTCCAGACAGGTGATCACAGGCAATCTGCCCACCAGTTCCGGAATGATGCCGAATTTCAGAAGGTCATGGGGCTGGACCTGTGCCAGCACCTTACCAACATCACGCTGTTTCTTGCTCTCGACCGGCGCGTCAAAACCGATCGCGGAACGATCCGTCCGATGTTCGATGATCTTATCCAGACCATCGAAAGCGCCGCCACAGATGAAGAGGATCCGGGAAGTATCGATGGGGATCGTCTCCTGCTGGGGATGCTTCCGACCTCCCTGCGGCGGAACGGTAGCAACGGTCCCCTCAAGGATCTTCAGCAGAGCCTGCTGGACACCCTCGCCGGACACATCTCTGGTGATGGAAGTGTTTTCGCTCTTTCTTGCGATCTTATCCATCTCATCGATATAGATGATGCCTCGCTGTGCCAGCTCCACATCGAAATCAGCGGCCTGGAGCAGACGGACCAGGATGTTCTCTACATCGTCGCCGACATAACCGGCCTCGGTCAAGGTCGTTGCATCCGCAATGGCGAAGGGAACATCCAGGATCTTGGCCAGAGTCTGGGCAAACAAGGTCTTGCCGGATCCGGTGGGACCGATCAGCAGGATGTTGCTCTTTTGAAGTTCAACATCTGAGGAGTTGGCCCTAAAGATACGTTTATAGTGATTATATACCGCAACAGAAAGTGCGATCTTCGCTTCTTCCTGACCAACGATATATCCGTCCATGAAGGTTTTCATCTCCATGGGCGTTGGCAGGTCGTCCATCCGTGCCGTATCCGTTTCCGGTTGCTCCCGTTCCCACAGGAGCTCGGAGCAGGTCTGGACGCATTCTCCGCAGATATAGACACCGGGACCGGCGATCATTTGCACCTGTCCCTCGCGCTGTCCGCAGAAAGAACAACGGATGGGTTGCTGTTCGTCGTGATTTGCCATGGATCGGGCACCTGCCTTCCCTGTCAGTGACGGTCAAGGACACGGTCGATCAAACCAAAAGCCTGTGCTTCCTCAGCAGTCATGAAATTATCACGCTCACAGGCGGCGGTGACCTCATCCACGGATCTGCCGGTGTTGGCTGCCATGATCCGGTTCATCCGCTCCTTGATCGTTTGCAAACGCTTCATGTGGATGGCCATATCCGTGATCTGACCCTGCGTACCGGCGCTGGGCTGGTGGATCATGATCTCGGCGTTGGGCAAAGCCATCCGCTTACCCTTCGTGCCTGCGGAAAGCAGGAACGCACCCATGGAAGCAGCCATACCGACGCAGATGGTGGCCACATCGCACTTGATGTACTGCATGGTATCATAGATCGCCATGCCGGCCGTCACACTGCCACCGGGGCTGTTGATATAGAACTGGATGTCCTTATCAGGATCCTGCGCCTCCAGATACAGCAGCTGCGCCACGATCAAAGAGGCGGTGGAATCGTTGACTTCTTCGGACAGGAAGATGATACGGTCGTTCAGCAGTCGGGAAAAGATATCATAACTACGCTCTCCCCGGCTGGTCTGTTCAACGACATAAGGGACTAATGCCATGGTGATGTCTCCTTTCAAGGGTTTGAAACATTCTAACCATAATGGAGGAAGCTTATTCCTCCGATGCTCACTCAGCCTTAGGGGCAACAGCCACGGCGCTGTCGACGATGACCTTCACAGCCTTGCGGGTCTTCAGGCTGGCGGTGATCTCCTCAGCGGGGACCATGGACTTGACCTTTTCGACCTCCAGCTGATACTGTGCGGCCAGAGCCTCGTACTCGGCATTGACTTCTTCGTCGGACACAGCGATGGCTTCCACCTCACCGATCTTCTCCAGAGTGACGTTGATCTTGGCCTGCTTCTCAGCGGCAGGACGGAAAGCGTTCCGCATGGTAGCCATGTCGCCGCCCATCATCTTGGCATACTGCTCCATGGAGTAGCCGCTCATCTGCAGCTGATAGCCGAAACGCTCCATCTGGGTGTCCAGCTCAGCCTCGACCAGAGCCTTGGGCATATCCACGGTGGTGTTCTCAGCGGCCTTCTCAACACAGGCGTTCTCGAAAGCAGAGTCGATCTGCTTCTGAGCCTTCTCCGTGGCCTTGGCACGGATGTCAGCCTTCAGAGCCTCCAGAGTATCGAACTCAGAAACGTCCTTGGCGAACTCGTCATCCAGAGCGGGGACCACAGTCTCGGTGACCTTGGAGACCTTCACGTGGAAGACCACGGCCTTACCGGCCAGCTCAGCGTGGTAGTCCTCGGGGAAAGTGATGTCGATGTCCTTCTCCTCACCGGCGCTCATGCCGACGACCTGCTCCTCAAAACCGGGAACGAAGGAGCCGGAGCCCAGCTTCAGATCGAAGTCGGTGCCCTTGCCGCCGTCGAAGGGGACGCCGTTGTCGAAGCCCTCGAAGTCGATGGTGGCGGTGTCGCCCATCTGGGCAGGACGCTCCACAGTCTCGGTGGAAGCTACGTTCTGAGCCATGGCATCCAGCTCAGCCTGGACCTGCTCGTCGGTGACGGTAGCCTCGGGCTTCTCGACCTCAAGACCCTTGTACTGGCCCAGAGTGACCTCGGGGTAGACCTCAGTGGTGATAGTGATGGTGACGATGCCCTCGTCGCTGATGTCCATATCGGTCAGGCTGGGACGGCCGATGGCCTTCAGGTCCTGCTTCACGACGGCTTCCTCGTAGACCTCGGGGAAGATCTCCTCCAGACCATCTTCGTAGAACACATGGGGGCCATACATAGCCTCGATCATCTTCCGGGGAGCCTTGCCCTTACGGAAGCCGGGGATCTGGATCTGCTTACGAGCCTTCATGTAAGCCTTGTTGACACCGGACTCCATCAGCTCTCTGTCGATCTCAACGACGATGGTAGCCTGATTGCCATTCTTCTCGATGTTCTTCACGTTCATTTCGTTTTTCCTCCTGAGTGAGTCCGCAAAGGCGGATCTTATGTATAGATTTTCAACTGAGATATTCTAACAGAGAAAGGTGGAATTGTCCACACTTTTTTCTCGATTTCTCGATCAAATTACCTTGAAGGGCTTAAAATCAAGGTGATCCGCAGAAACGAGCCGGAATTCGACCCCGTCCCACAGCCCCTCCATAGCCAATTTGTGGCTCGGTCCGTGCAAATGTCCGTAAAAGCACCGACGGACATCGTATCGTTCCAGCAACTCCAGGATCTCTTCACAGCAGTACCCTTTGTATCGGGGCGGATAGTGCAGGAACACCATTTTGGGTAGATCGCCGGCAGATCGGAGGGATGCTTCCAAACGGAGCAGCTCTCTTTTGAACACCTTCTCGTCGTGCTGTCCGCTTCGTTCTTCCTCGAAGAACCACCCCCGGGTACCACAGATCGCATGGCCATCATATTCATAATGGTTATTGTTCAGGATCCACTGTTGGGTAAAACCACGTTCTTCACAAAATTTATAGAACTTGGACGCGGTGCTCCACCAATAGTCGTGGTTGCCCTTGAGGATGATCTTTCTTCCGGGGATCTGATCGATCCAACCGAAATCGGCCCCGGCTCGTTCCAGATCCAAAGCCCAGCTTAAATCACCGAGTAATACGGTGGTATCTTCCGGACCTATCACGGACATACCTTCCTTTAGTTTGTCCATATAACCGATCCAATTGCCGCCGAACACGTCCATAGGCTTGCTCGCGCCAAGACAAAGATGCAGATCACCGATGGCGAATAAAGACATCTCACACCTCCGAGATCCGTTTTCTCAGCTCTTCAGAAGAGATGTGCATGATCTTCAGCATCCGTTCCCTCTGAGAAATGGGGCTATGCTCGGATAGAAGCAGCGTCGTCGTGCTGTTGCCCGTGCGGGACCGGTGGTCTGTCAACGCACCGTAAGCCAGCGCGGCATACGGGTCAAGGATATACCGACTGGTCCGGTAAACACTTGGGATGATGGTCTCCACTCTCCCTTTACTGACAACTGCAGCGAACATCCCCCGACGCAAGTCGTCATAAGCCTCCTCCGCGGGGGCATAAACGGCACCCTCGGTACAGCACCAGTAGAAATGTTGCACCTCCTCATGTCCGCAGGCTCCGTGGATCAGGCGTTCAAGCTGTGGTGGGACCGCATGATCGGATTCCGGCGTGTCTGTGGTGAGAGCGACCGCTCCGCACTCCAGTTCCCCACGATGGAGAAGCTCCCACAGACCGCCGTTCTCATTACAGCCACAGATCACAGTATCGATGGGAAGACCCATCTGACGGGCATACCATGCAGACATGGGACCAGAGAAGGATCCGGATGAAAAAGCCACGTTAAGTGCAAGCTCCGGTCCTGTATGCCCCGCCTTGAGCAGTTCACCGTATACACCGAACAAGACAGCGATACGGACCGCCATCTCAGACCACTCCGAGGGATCACCGATCAGATCATGATCTGGATGTAACTTCTCGGAAAGACCACGGATCAGCTCGCGGAAGGTCTGGTCCATCTGGTTCCAAAGCTCAGCGACGATGACTCGGTAATTCATAGACCGAAGCTTGATGGGAGTACGCCCCACCACCATCTCCACATCCCAGGCGGTAAGCTTTGCGGAAAAAAACAGATCCAGGATATCAGCCACATTCTGACCGAAGGACCGGCCTTTCAGCGCCAGGATCTCATCTTTTTCATAAAAAGGCATACGGAACGGCAGGAAACATCCTCCGTCAGGTCCACGATCCTGACGTAAGGTGACGTGCGCGGTATATACATCGTGTTTGCTTCGTGTAGTCACATACAACACTTGCGCATCACTCCCATCGCATTGTTCCAGAAGATGTCTTCGACCATCTTTTCGTCCAGTCCACGGGCCAGCAGACGATCGGCCATATCGGAGTAACCGGTGATGTCCCGGAAGCCACCGGTAAGCTGATCGCACCCATCCAGATCACCGCCAAGGGCGATATGTTTCCCATCAGGGTCGATCTCGAGCCAGTGGAGGATATGGTCACAGGCCGTGTCCAGAGTAGGCTCCTGCCCAACGAAGGGCGCGCATTGATTGAAGCCCACCACACCGCCGGTCTGGCAGATGGCACGGAACATATCATCCGTCAGGTTGCGGCTCACGGAACAGACCGCACGGCTGTTGCTGTGGGAAGCGATGACCGGTCCGTGGGTGATGTCCATGAGGTCCCAGAAGGCTTCATCGCTCAAATGGCTCACATCGACCAGCATCCCCACACGCTGGGCCTCCTTCACGAAGTCCCTCCCCTGCCCTGTCAATCCACCGCCGGTGACGTGAGAACCTGCCAGCGGGTTTTGTTCGTTCCAGGTCAGGGTGGTCATGCGGAAACCGATCAGGCTGAGGTCCTGCAGAAGACCGTGGTCGTAACCAAAGCCAGCAGGTCCTTCGATCGTCAGGATCGCGGAGGCTTTCCCCTTTTCACGGGCAGAATCGATATCCTCGGCAGTGTAGGCAAGACTGATCATCCGCTTGTTTTTATCGACCTCTCGCTGGATCGTGGCCAACTCCCGTTCAAAGATGTTCAGCGGCTGGATCTTGAACCACTCCTCCATGAAGGGCGTTGTGAAACAGGCGAAGCACTGGGCGTAGCCGGGTAATACCTTCGCTCTTTCGAGGTCGATGTGGAGTTCATTCTTTTTCAAACTGCCCGCACTGTTGTGGTCCTTGCCCAGCAGTGCGTAAGCAGTATCACAATGCAGATCGAATACAGGAAATTTCATTGGAACGCATCCTCCAAATGATAGATCTGGGGCTCCGGGGTCAGAGTCCCCTGAGGGGCATAGATCTCGATCACGTCAAACCGTGGTTGAAGCGTCGTAGGGTGTATGGAAAGATAGTAGGATGCGGTGGAGATCAGCTTCGACTGCTTCTTTCCATCCACGTATTCCATCGCCTTGGCGAAGGAACCGGACTTGCGAAGCTTCACCTCCACGAAAACAAGAAATTTCTTGTTCCGCACGATCAGATCGATCTCACCGAATCTGGAGCGGAACCCTGCCGCTTCCAAAACATAGCGTTTCTTACGCAGGTATTCCCAGGCCAATGCTTCTCCCCAGGCACCGGCGATGTTATTTATCCCCATAGAATTTCTTCAGGAAGGTCCTGCGATGGATGGCGCAGGGACCAAGCTCGGTCAAAGCCGCGTAGTGTGCTTTGGTGCCATAGCCCTTGTGGATCTCGAACCCATATCCGGGATATGTAACCGCCGCCTCCAGCATGAGGTCATCTCGGGTAACTTTAGCAAGCACCGATGCGGCGGCGATGCTGGCGCTGAGGCTGTCACCCTTCACGACAGTTTGGACCGGAACTCCGAGATCACGGGCACGGTTCCCGTCGATCAGCGCCAACTCAGGAACGATCCGGAGCTGTGCGATGGCGCGCTCCATGGCAAGATATGTTGCCTGAAGGATGTTGATCTCATCGATCTCCTCATGGGTCGCAAGACCGATACCGTAAGCCACAGCCTGCTCCTTGATGATCGGGAACAACTCCCGACGACGCTTATCAGTCAGCTTTTTACTGTCATTGAGGCCGGGGATCTCCAGATGGGGAGGTAAGATCACAGCGGCCGCGCATACAGGTCCAGCCAAGGGACCACGACCAGCTTCGTCCACACCACAGATCAGTTGGATGCCATCTTCAAAGTGGGCATCTTCGATGCTCCACATATCTGTTATGCTCTCTGTTTTACTCATTTGATATCCTCCGGCAGTTCCAAAGTCATGCGCCCCAACTTGCCTGCCCGATATTCATCCAACAACACTTTTGCCATACGCTCCGTATCGACCACGCCGCCGGAGAGGAGGTACCCCCTCTTCTTGCCGGTGATCTGGAGCAGTTCATATCCCGGTAGGTCCGGCTCCGCATCGATGCCGTAGCGGTCCTTCACCGTTTGGGGGTACCGCTGCCAGAGCAGTTCCATCAGATGGCAGGAAAGCTCCTCGATGTCCAGGATACCTTCCTTCACGGCACCGGTGTAAGCCAGCATCATGCCCACCTCGGGGTCATCGAACTTAGGCCACAGGATGCCGGGGGTATCCAACAGTAACAGGCCGCCTTCCACAGTGACCCACTGCTTGCCACGGGTGACACCGGGGCGGTTCTCAGCCTTGGCGCCCTTGCGACCGGAGATCTGATTGATGAGCGTAGACTTTCCCACATTGGGGATGCCGACCACCATGACACGCAGGGAACGCTTCATGCCTCTGGCCTGATCTCGCTGGATCTTTTCTTTGAGCACCTGTCGCACAGCCGGAGTGAATGCATTGATGCCTTTCCTGCTCTTGCAATCCGTGGGGACTGCCGCCCAACCACGACTGCGATAATAGTCTGCCCAGCGGGCCGTAGACTCAGGGTCTGCCAAGTCCATACGGTTCAGGATGATGATCCTGGGCTTATTGCCGCAAATACTATCGATATCGGGATTGCGGCTGGAGATCGGGATCCGGGCATCCACGATCTCACATACGGCATCCACCTGCTTCAGATCCGCCTCGATCTGACGGCGGGTCTTAGTCATGTGTCCCGGATACCATTGGATGTTCATTTTATTGTCCTGCATTCAATCGACCACTCCGATCCGGCCAAAATCTCTTTCCACAGTTCCGTAATGATCGCCGGGCATCATGAGGAAAAGTACCTTTCCCAGGATCTCCCGATGATCTACAAGACCAATGGTGGGGTCACGACTGTCCTTGGAATCATTACGATTATCACCAAGGACGAATACATGATCTTCTTCCACTGTCAGAGGGAAGATCATGCCCTCCTTGCGGGTGGTGAGCGTATGGGCATAGGGCTCATCCAGCGCAAGACCGTCCACATAAACGATACCGGCATCAAAATCGATATCCACCGTCTGTCCCTCCGTCGCGATCACACGCTTCACGATACACTCGCCGCCGATGGACTCCTTGCTGGCTACGATCACATCACCTTGATGGGGCTCACGGTAGAGTACGTTGCTCACCAGGATCAAGCGGTCTCCATCCACCAAGGTATCGTACATCGACGGACCCACGACCACGACAACACGGAACAGGAGCATATAGACCAACATGAACCCGGCAAGAACGGTGATCATATCCTTCAGATCCATCACGATCTCCTGTTGCCATGTATATTTCGGCGGCGTGCTTTTTTCTTTTTTATTCCTGAAAATACCCAAGACAGGTCCCTCCGGTCATAAGTAAGTTTTGCGTCCGGGACGCATATAGTCTTTTATATTATACACGGGTCTGGCCGAAAAGAAAAGTGTAAATTTGTAAATAAAACCGCCGGATCGCTCCGGCGGTAGTATGATCATATCCCAGCACCGCTTTGGAGCATCTCCTCAGCGCTTTTAAGGGTGATCTCTGTGATGGTGGTACCTCCGATGATGCGGGCCAGCTCACGTTTCCGCCCTTCAGTATCCAGCGGCGTAACTGTGGTATAGGTGCGTCCATCCCGCTCGGATTTGGCGATCAGAAGATGTGTCTGAGCTAACGCGGCCAACTGCGGCAGATGGGTCACGCAAAGCACTTGCTTATGCTTCGCGACTGCCCGAAGCTTTTCCGCTACTTTTTGCGCCGCCCGACCGGAAACGCCGGTATCCACCTCATCGAAGATCAGCGTATCCACCTTGTCCTTCTCTGCCAGCACGTTCTTCATGGCGAGCATGATACGAGCCAACTCACCACCGGAAGCGACCTTGCTCATGGATCTCAAAGCTTCACCGGCGTTGGCAGACATGTAGAAAACCACATCGTCTGCGCCCAAGGCGGTAAGTGGGGTCTGGTTGAACCGACAGTCGAACTGTACCCGGGGCATATCCAATTGAGCAAGCTCTGTCAGGATGCGTTCTGCCAGCATCAATGCTGTTTGCTTCCGCCTTTCGCGAAGCGCGTAAGCAGTTTCCCATGCGGAGGCCTCGGCCTTCTCCAGCTTCTGCTTCAGCCGGTCCAGATGATCATCGGCAAATTCGATCTCATCCAACTCTTGTTGGGCACGATCCATATAGGCAAGGATATCTTCACAGGTAGCGCCGTACTTTCGGCGAAGCTTGTGGATCACATCCAGACGGGATTCGATCTGCTCCAGCTCATCGGCGGAATAACTCAGGTCATCTCTGGCATCCCGGACCTCTTCGGCCACATCCTGGACCTGATACATCAGGTCCGACACACGCTCATGGAGTTGGGCAAAGGAATCCGTATAACGGGACAGCCGGGCGAGTTCCCTCTCCGCTTGTGCCAATAGGCTGGCAGCACCGTCAGACTCCTCGCCGCCATACAAGCATTCCACTGCCTGCTCCATACCGGAGGAGAGTTTCTCAGCGTTTAGCAGGAGTTTCCTGCGGTCCTCAAGGACCTCATCCTCCCCTGCTTCCAGTCCGGCTTTGGAGATCTCCTCGATCTGATAGCGGAGGGTCTCCATGCGACGTAGCTTCTCTCCTTCATCCATGGTCATCCGGTCGATCTGACGGCGAAGCTCCGACACCGTCCCATAACGTGTCTGATGCTCCAAAAGGAGATCTCCAATATCAGCGAACGAATCCAGGAACCCCAGATGGTTCTGCTCATCCAGCAAAGAGGCGGAATCATGCTGACCGTGGATGTTGATCAGTTGGATGCCCAGCTTGCGAAGGATGGATACTGTGACCAAGGTCCCATTGACCCGGCACACGTTTTTGCCGTCCAAATGGATCTCACGGTGGATCACAGTCTCAGAGTCATAAGGTACGGCGTTTTCCTGGAACCAAGGAAGCTCAGGGACATCCGTGAACACGGCCCGTACGCTGGCTTTATTGGCACCGGTACGGATCATATCCCGGTAAGCCCGTTCACCGAGGATCGCGGAGATGGCATCGATCACGATAGACTTACCCGCGCCGGTCTCACCGGTCAAAACATTGAAGCCCCGGTCAAAAGTGATGTCCGAGCATTCGATCACAGCGATATTCTCGATATGAAGTAAACTCAGCACACAGATCCCCTCCTGTCAGTTTCAGCTCAGCAGGTTTTTGATCTCGCTGCAAAAAGCAGCGGCGGCATTGGTATCCCGCATGACGATCATCACCGTGTCATCACCAGCCAAGGTGCCCAGCACGAAACTCATGCTCATGGCATCCACAGCAGAACCGGCGGCAGAGGCCAGACCCGGAAGGGTATGGATCACCACGATGTTCTGGGCATAGTCGAACCCGGTGACACACTCACGGAAAATGGTATTCAGACGGGAAGAAAAGGTGCCGGCTACTTCCTTGGAGGAGGTAGTATATCGATAAGTACCGAAGCTGGTCAGCTCTTTGACGATCCGCAGCTCCTTGATGTCCCGGGAGATGGTGGCCTGAGTGCTGTAGACTCCGGCATCCTGCAGTTCCTGCAGGAGCTGTTCCTGAGTTTCGATATCTTTCGTGGTGACGATTTCAAGGATCTTAGCTTGTCTTTGTGTCTTCAATTCCGGCACCTTCCTCAATTACATTTGAACTTGGTGTTCAATACGTCATAAAAACTGCGTTCCTTCAGTCGAAGCAGTTTGGTCTCCATCTCAGATCTGCGGACCGTGGCGATATCACCCATATTCAGTCGAACGGCCTTTCCTCCGTCCACAGACAGGAAGGCGTTCCGTCGCATATTTCGGGTCAGCCCAACGGTGATCACACGCTTATCGGAAGCGACCATGCAACGGCTGACCATATCATGGGCACAGATGGGGGTGATCAGGATGTTTCGGGCCTCGGGCTCCACGATGGGACCTCCGGCGGAGAGATTGTAGGCCGTGGAACCGGTGGGGGTAGCGATGATGATGCCGTCTCCACCGCATTCCATAGCCTGTACCCCGTCACACCGGACCGACAGATGGACGATCCGGGCCACAGCGCCCTTGGTGATCACCACATCGTTCAGGCAGATGTCATGATAGATGATATCACGGTCTCTCTGGACCGTCACATCCAGCATCATGCGCTTGTCGATGGAGTACTCCCCTTTCGCAAGCTGTGCCAGCTTGCTCAGTTCTCCGGCCTCCAGTTCAGCCATGAAACCCATGGTACCGATGTTGACACCAAGGATGGGGACACCGTGCCGGGTGGCGGCCTTGGCCATATGCAAGATCGTACCGTCACCGCCGAAGCAGATCACAAGATCAGTATGCTGCAACTCCCGATCAAGCTTCTGGAACGTCAGATCTCTGGGAAGATCGTAGGAACGGTCCACCTCGAACGGCAGACACAGCTTCGTCTCGATCCCTGCATCACGGAGTATCTTCAATGCATTTCGTACGGTCTGGAAATTCTTGTCCCGATACGGGTTCGGGGTCAAAATGACTTTTTTGATCATATCTTCACCCCTTCAATGTTTCGTGGGCCTGCCGGACTACATCAGCAGTATCCGGACGGATCCCTTCCGCTGCAGAAAGCGTCAGATGACCGAGGAATTCGATATTGCCTTCCGGTCCCTTCACAGGAGAGAAGGTCAGGCCAAGGATCGTAAAGCCCAGTTGGCCGGCAAGAGAAACGAACATATCAAGTACTTCTTTGTGGGTCGCTGGATCGCGGACGACGCCCTTCTTCCCGACCTTCTCCCTCCCTGCCTCGAATTGAGGCTTGATCAGACACAGGACCTGTCCGGTGGGTTTGAGCAAGGTCTTGATGGTGGGCAGTACGATCTTCAGTGAGATGAAACTAACATCGACCACAGACAGATCCAGAGGCTCCCCCAGCTCTTCGGGGGTCACATAGCGGATGTTGGTACGCTCCATGACCACGACTCTGGGGTCAGAGCGGATCTTCCAGTCCAGTTGGCCGTAGCCCACATCGATGGCGAACACCTTGCTGGCTCCCTGCTGGAGCAGACAATCGGTAAAACCGCCGGTGGACGCACCGGAGTCGCTGCATACATAGCCTTCCGGCCGGACCCCGAAATCACGGAGGGCCTTTTCCAGCTTCAGCCCACCCCGACTCACATAGGGGCATACATCTCCACGAACTTCGATGGAGACGCTCTCTTCGTAGGAGATCCCGGGCTTGTCCGCCTTCTGACCGTCCACATAGACCTGACCGGCCATGATGATCGCCTGAGCCTTGGAACGGGTATCGGCATAGCCCTGCTCCGTCAGGAGCACATCCAGTCTTTTTTTGATCTTCATGACTGCAGTACCTCCTGGACATACTTAGTGATGGACTGGGGG
>JAFNXT010000176.1 GCA_017378975.1 Oscillospiraceae bacterium | reverse complement strand
TGGTGTTTTTGAGTTCCATTGGATGTTCCTCCATAATAGATTACACAGTCGTAAGGGGTGCGAAGATCCTTCGTCGGCGGTCGCCTCCTCAGGATGACAAGTGGGGTGCGGCGGTGACTGTGGGGATCGCCACGGCCCGAAGGGCCTCGCGATGACAGTCAAAAAAAGTGCCTTTGTCTCTTGGGGTCAAGAGACAAAGGCACAGTTACCTCTGCGGTACCACTCTCGTTCTGCCGGATGGCAGCACTCGTAGGCGCTGTAACGGGCGCGGACCGGCGCAGCCTACTAAAGAGTTCGGTGCGCTGCTCGGAGGTGATATGGACCGGGGCCGTCTGCTGCCTTGCACCTTCCGGCAGCTCTCTGGTGACGGTGATCTCGGGACACGTGTCCTCGTCGTCGCGTTGGGTATATTATTTCTTGGTGGGGTCGTAGTTCCGGCCGAACTGGAGATTGGTGAACTTGCTGGTCGTGGTGTCGGCCACGGGATGCTTGGGCTCCGCCTTGGGGGCCACATCCTCGGTGGTGCCTACCAGAGCCTCCAGATTGTGGGAGATCTCATCTGCCATATCGTCGGCGGGATCGGCGGCCACTGCCACGGGGGCGGAAGCCGGAGCCGGAGCGCAGTCCTGCTGACGGATCTGGGCCAGGGTGGTCAGGCAAGCCTGGAGCTGGGCCTCGATCTGGGCGATCTGGTCGGCGGCGGCACGGCGGGCGTCCTCCACCCGCTGGTTTTCGGCGGCGATCAGAGCGTCGGAGTTCTTGCTGTTCTCCGCCGCCAGCACGTTGGCCTCGCCCAGCATCTGGGCGCACTTGCTCTCAGCGTCCTTGACCATCATATCGCAGGTCTTCTGGGCGCTCACGATGGCCTCCTTCATGCTGGACTCGTTGGCACGGTACTCTTCCAGCTTGTTGACCAGAACACGGATCTTGCTCTTGAGCAGAGCGTTCTCTTTGTAAAGGGTGATGTAGTCCTCGGTCAGGGGCTCCAGGAACTCGTCCACTTCCCGCATATCATAACCGTTGAAGGTCTGACGGCCGAAGGAGATCTGCTCTATCTGTTGGGGTGTAAACATATCTGTCTGTCCTTTCCCGATGGAGATCAGACGTAGCTCTCCACGTCGTTCTGGATGTTCTCGAAGTCACCGACCACATCCATGATGTGGGGGGAGAACAGGTAGGTGGAAGCGGCCACCTTGGTCATCTTGCCGTCCAGAGCGTAGGCGCAACCGGACAGGAAGTCCACCACACGGCGGGACAGGGTCTTGTCCACGTTCTCCAGGTTGACGATGATCGCCTTCTTGTCACGCAGGTCGTCAGCGGCCTTGGTGCTGTCGCTGAAGGTGGTGGGCCGGAACAGGACCACTTCCTGCTTGTTGGAGTTCATGCTCAGCACCTGACCGCTGAAGCCGGACTTGCCGGAAGGAGCGGAAGCGGTGGCGGCAGGAGCGGCCTCGAAACCAAAGCCGGTGTCGGCCTCGGCACTACGGCCACGACGGGAGGTCTCCTCCTCGTAGCCTTCCATCTCGTCATCGTACTCATCGTACTCGTCATCTGCGTAGGGCTGTGCGAACTTCTTGACGCTATCCCAAATCCCCATATTCTTGTTTCCTCCTAAGTATGATATACATCATTATTGATGGGTCTTACCGTAGTCCCGGGCACCGAAGATGGCGGTGCCGACCCGGATCATGGTACTGCCACAGGCGATGGCATCGGCGTAATCGCCGGACATACCCATGGACAATACATCGACGCATACATTATCGTATTTTTTTGCCGTTATGTCAACAGCAAGGTTGCGTATTTCCAGAAAAAATTTGTCGTTATCCCCCGGATTTTCGCAGATCGGGGGGATCGCCATGAGTCCACGGACCCGAATGTTGGGATATTCTGCCATATTTTGGACCAAAGGGAGGATATCGCAGACATTGAAACCGCTCTTGCTCTCCTCTTCGCCTACGTTGATCTCCAGCAGGATATCCTGCACGATGCCCTGACGGGCGGCTTCTGTCTGGATGCATTCGAGGAGTTTCAGACGGTCCACGCTCTGGATCAGGTCCACCTTGCCCACCACCTGACGGACCTTGTTGGTCTGCAAATGGCCGATGAAGTGGACGGGGGCACCTTCGTAGGCGTTCTCGGCCAGCTTGGCGGTCAGCTCCTGTACCCGGTTCTCGCCGCAACAGTCCACACCGGCGGCGATCGCCTGACGGACGCTCCCGGCGTCGTTCATTTTGGTGGCGGCACAAAGGAGGATCTGCTTCGGATCCCGGCCGCAGGCAAGGGCGGCCTTCTCGATATCGGCCCGGATGCGGGCCACGTTCTGTGCGATAGACATGGCATTGGTTCCTTTCTTTCTGGTGTGCGCTCCCGCGGGGACATGGAAAAAGGCGACGGAGCGTCCGCTCCGTCGCCTTTTTGTTGGCTTACGCTGTGGGCATGGCGGCCTTCAGCTGTTTCATGGGCGCGATGGTGGAGATGGCGTGCTTGTAGATCATCTGCTGTTTGCCATCGCTCACCAGCACCACCACGAAGCTGTCGAAACCCGTGACGATACCCCGGAGCTGGAAGCCATTCATCAGGAACAGGGTGACCGGGACCCGGTCTGTTTGCAGTTCCTTAAGGATGGCGTCCTGTAAAATGATCGTGTCTGACATATGTATGACCTCTTTCTTTTGGGATGCATACATAGTACCAGACTTTAGTTGTCGGTTTCCTGAATAAGCCGTCGGGCGGCTGCAAGAATTTCTTCGGGCCCGTCCTGAGGCTCCCGGATCAGCCAATGGGTGTCCGGGTCCCGGCGGGACCATGTGAGCTGGCGCTTGGCGTAGTGCCGGGAGGACTGCTTGACCTGCGCGGCGGCCTCCCCGACGGTGCCTTCCCCCCGGAGGGCGGCCACGAATTCCTTGTAGCCGATCGCCTGCATGGCGGTGCATTTGGGCGGGATGCCGCTGTCGAGGAGCGCCCGGATCTCGCCGATCAACCCCTGCTCCAGCATCAGGTCCACCCGAAGGTCGATCCGGTCGTAGAGCTGTTGACGGTCGGCGAAGCCCAGTGCCAGCCGCAGGGGGCGGTATTTGGGTGGGATGGCACGGGTCCGTTCGTCGTGGGCCGTGATGGTCTCGCCGGTCTCAAGGTAGACCTCCAATGCCCGGATGATCCGTTTCCGGTCCGACAGGTGGAGACGGGCGGCGGCAGTGGGGTCTATTTCCCGAAGCCAGTCCATCAGGGGCTGGGTCCCTTCCCGGTCCGCCCGGGCCTCCAGCTCCTCCCGGCGGCCGGTGGATGGGAAGGGGGCGAACTCGGTGCCCTTCATGAGATGGTCCATATATAATCCCGTGCCGCCGGCCACGATGGCGGTCTTGCCACGGGAGAGCACATCCTCGAGGATAGGGGAGGCCATGGCACAGTAGCGGCTGACGGAGAAGTCCTCCCAAGGCTCTGCCACGTCCAGCATATGATGGGGGATGCCCTGCATCTCCTCCCGGGTGGGCTTGGCGGTGCCGATGTCCATGCGGCGGTAGATCTGCATGGAGTCACAGGAGATCACTTCGCCGTCACAAAGCTTCGCCAGTTCCACTGCCAGCGCCGTCTTGCCGGAGGCGGTGGGGCCTGCGATACAGATGATCTTATCCATGGGTCTCCTCCTGCAGGGCCTGTGTGTAGTCCGGGATGGCATAGCCCCGGATCTTGTTATCGTCGATCTTGATGTAGCGGTAGGTCACCTGATCGTCACAGTTGCCCTCGATCACTTTCAGATAGTTCCCGGCGGTGCCCACCACCAGACCCACATGGTCGGACCAGGCGGTGCAGTCGCCGGTGAGGGGGGCGTGGGCCATGCTGTAATAGATGATGTCACCGGGCAGGGGGACGTAGGCATCGTCCTCCACCCAGCGGCCCAGCTCCCGGAACAGGCCGATCTGCCGCTCACAGCCGCATTCGGTGGGGATGAAGTGGGTGTAGCCTGCTTCGATCGCCACGGTGCTGACGAAGGTGGCGCACCAGTTGTCCTTGTAGGTCACCAGATACCCTTGGGCCAGCGGCTCATGGCTGTTGTACAGGTCCACGATCGTCCGGTGGCTCCCGTCGGCCTCGTTGGCTCCCAGCCAGCTTTCCGCAATGGAGAGCAGCTTCAGCCGGGCGGCTTCCTCCTGCGGGGACACGGGGGTATGGAAGCCGTAGTCGGCGTGTTGGACATACCATTTGGGTCCGAGGATCGCCGCCGCGATGATCGATGCCA
>JAFNXT010000017.1 GCA_017378975.1 Oscillospiraceae bacterium | reverse complement strand
GGCGCGATCTTCGCCGCCAACCTGTATGAGCCTTTGGGCTTCAAATGCGTCCCCAACGCCACCGAGTCCCGTCATGACATCATCCAGGCCGTGGAGCTGGGCAGCGAGCAAGCCATGATTGCCTTCTGCAAGGGCATCCAGGCCGCCGCCCCCGTGGATTCCTACGCCGACCCCATCCCCGGCGATATGCCCGGCTATGATTCTCAGGTCATCATGGCCGCCGGCGCCTTCGTCCAGGGCTCCACCATGGAGCTTTCCGCCGACGGCCCCATCCGGGAGCCCTATGCCGTCTACTTCCAGGGCGGCCTGACCTGGGCACATGCCAAGCTTGGCATCCTCATGAGCCTGCAGAAAATGGTGGATGCCGGTCTGATCCACCTGTGACCGTCACATAACGAACGCCCCCCAGCCGTTTCTCCGGCTGGGGGGCTTTGCTATTGGATCAATAATGCATCCTCACCGATCAGGCGATGCTGGCGAAATACTGCTTGGCATAGTAGCCGTACACAGCCGTCGCCTGAGCGAAGGCCTGTTGTGCGTCACCCTCGGCGGCAGCCTTGTCCGAGCAATACTTGCCCAGAGAATACGGGATGACACCGGTGGTGATCGTCTTGCCATCGGACTCGAAGACACAGGACACATAGTAGGTCTTGTCCATCCCCTTGGCGGCGATACCGGCCACCTGGCCCCACCACATACCGGAGGTGTCAGTCATCTCCATGGAGCCGGTGGCATTGGTGATGCTCAGCTTCTCCACGTTCTCCATGGTCTCCATATCCCAGTAATACAGCGTCATACCGGCATCCACAGGGATGGCAGGCATGCAGTAGAAGTTGATGGCAAACGCGCCGTCAAAGGAAACGGAGGGATACAGGCTCTTGAAGTTGGAATTGACACGGACGAAGTCGCCGGTCTTGGAGCTGTCAGCCTTGACGATCGGATCCATCATGGTGCTGTCATAGGCACGGACCAGCGCCTGCTGCTCCGCGGTCAGGGCGTTGTTCACCAGCTTATCGGTGTTGTGACCGAAGAAGAGCTGAGCCTCGGCACCGTAGTTCAGCATGGAGACCACCAGAGCCTTCATGGCGGTAGAATTGTCGCCCTTCAGGATGGAGTTGGCATAGGCCTTGGCGTTATAGCCACCGGCACCGGAGTAGGCATAGGACCCGTCGGTGAGCTTTGCGTAGACCTTGAAGTACAGGGTATCGCCCATGTTGGCGGCGGGCACGCCCTCGGACTTGGCAAGGTACACGGTACCATTGGTCACATAACCGGGCACGAGACCGATCGCGTCGTCGATGGTGGCTGCCTGATCCATCTTAGGCAGGATCATCAGACCCATCTCCACCACGGAAGTCATGTCCTTCACAGAGAAATAGACATTGTAGATGATCTCATCCTCGAAGGAAAGGGTCGGATAGCTCAGCGTCAGGCCGGGATCCACCACAGGCGCGGGCTCTTTCTCGCCGCAGTAATAGCACTTGCCATCATAGTAGTAATGATCGCCGAGACCGGTCTCCATCTCTTCATCGGCCACAGGCTGCTTGCCGGAGGCATCGTGATAGTTCGCGCCGCAGTAGACACAGCTGAAATACGCGATATGACCGGGCTCCACGCAGGTGCCGGGGTCGGCCTCATAGTATTCCATGGCATGCTTGGTAGTGAAATCGACTTCCACGCCACGGGAACCGTCTTCAAAGATGCCATAGACCGTGGTAGGTACACCATTGACCGTGATCACAGTATCATCGTTGATAGCGTAGCCTCTCAGGGCAAAGACGATGACACGCATCGCATAGGTGTTACCACAGGTGAAGGTATCGTTGGGAGTCAGTTCCGGGAACCCGGCGGAATACTGATACCAGTAGTCCACCCGGGCGATGCTCTGGGAGCGGTCATTGGTGATGACATTGAAGCTGGGGGTACTGCCGCTCTTAGGTGCTTCCACGGTGATATCGATACTCTCGATATAGCCATAGATCACCTCGAAGGTGACAGGGATCTCAATGTGGGCATACTCGCTGCCGCCATCGATGATCAGCGTACCGGTATAGGTGCCCACAGGCAGATCCGCCACAGGAGATACCGTCACCTGCATGCCATCCATGGTCAATTGGAAGACCTCATAGGGATAGTCGCTGGAGATGTAAGCCTTATAAGCATCGATCGGATACTCGCCGGTGCTGGTCAGCGTGACAGTCTGGCTGGGGCTCGTGGTGTAACCCTCCAGCTCCCGGAACCCGACGGAGTCGGTATCCGCCTCCAGAGCGTATTCATAATAACCATTGGAGCCGAAGAACAGCGCGGCACCCTGTTCCGCACCCAAAAGATAGTAGGGATCCTGCGTCTCGCCATCGATGACGACCGTGAAAACATCCTCTGCAAGGACCACATGGTCCGCGGAGCTGCTGATGGCAAGGAACAGGCCGTAGCTGGTATAAGGCTGGAAGTTGCCATATGCGTCGAAGATATCCTGATCCTCACCCTCGTCAAACAAGCCGTTGCCGTTGGCATCAACGAACCATGCGGCGTAGACCACATCGATCTGGTCATGATCGGTATACAGCGTGGTCACGTCCGCGGGAGCACGGCCGGCCTTGGGCATGGTCACGCCATAGACTCCAACCATCTCGACCGTCTCGATACGCACCTCAGGCGTGAAGTAGTAGTAAACGATCGCATGGGTATCGCCCTCAGTGGCATCGTTGTAGCAAGCCACGCCGTTGACGGTGGTGATCATGCCCTCGCTGAGCCAGTAGGACAAGTTATCGCGGCTCACAGCGATGCCCACACGGTACCACTGGTCCTGCTCATAGTACTCATCCGCTCCCATGGACACGGTATCGTCGTTATCGATATCGCCGTCATAGACGGTATCGGCAGAGACCTTGTGCAGGAACACCACCGCGCAGGAGAGGTTCGGGGCATCGGCGCAGGTGCAATCCAGATCCACCCATTCGCTCTCGGAGATATCCCTGGGATCGCCCACATAGGGCTCGGTCAACTGGAAGGAGGTCTCCTCCACATAGGTATGGGAAGGATCGATGATCCGCTCGAACTTATCGTAGCCGATATGCAGAGTATAAGGCACGTAGGACTGACCGTAGTTGATGTACTCGCAGGAGATGATGCCCATACCCAGAGAAGAGCCCACCCAGCTTGCGACCTCATAGGCATCAAAGGTCTCACCGTTGATGGTCAGGGTCAGGTCATTGAAGTTCTCGACCCAATCGTTCTTGTAGTATTCAGGTTCGTAGGCATCCAGACGGTTGACGTAGCCGGGCTTGGGAGTGAACTGAAGGACACACTGCGGCACCTGATTGCCGGAGAAGGTGTCCCCCTCATCCATGTACTCCCAGCGTACGTTCAGGGTGTAAGGAGCATCCTCAGGGACCTGGAACACGTCGGAAGGATCGTCGCCCAGCTTCGGCATCTCGAAGCTCACCTCATAGTCGGTGATCGGGATGTTGATATACAGATCCTTGGTATAGCTTCCATAGTTGAAGGAGCCATTGGTATATTCGATCCGATAGGACCCGGTCAGCGTCACCTTCACACGGCCGGGCTTATGAGCAGTCAGCAG
>JAFNXT010000175.1 GCA_017378975.1 Oscillospiraceae bacterium | reverse complement strand
TATCCAGAACAAGCTGGGGCTGAAGGCCTATGATATCTACGGTCTGACCGAGACCTCCGGTCCGGGCGTGGCCTTCGAGTGCTCCGCACAGACGGGCATGCACATCAACGAGGACCACTTCATCGCCGAGATCATCGACCCCGAGACGCTGGAGGTCCTGCCTGAGGGCTCCAAGGGCGAGCTGGTGTTCACCGCGATCACCAAGGAAGCCTTCCCCCTCCTGCGCTACCGCACCCGTGACATCTGTGTCCTGACCCGGGAGAAGTGCTCCTGCGGCCGTACCCATGTGAAGATGTCCAAGCCCATGGGCCGCTCCGACGATATGCTGATCATCCGTGGTGTCAACGTGTTCCCCTCCCAAATCGAGACGGTACTGCTGCAGCAGGGCTATCCTGCCAACTACCAGATCATCGTGGACCGTGTGAACAATTCCGACACCATGGAAGTCATGGTGGAGATGACGCCTGAGATGTTCTCCGACTCTCTGGCCAAGATCGCCAGCATGGAGAAGGTCCTGGTGAACGAGCTGAAAGCCATGCTCGGCATCATGGCCAAGGTCAAGCTGGTGGCCCCCAAGACCATCACCAGAAGCGAAGGCAAAGCGGTCCGCGTGATCGACAAGCGTAAACTGTAAGGAGGTATCGTATATGAGCATCCATCAGATCTCTGTATTCCTTGAGAACCGTTCCGGTCAACTGGCGGAGGTGACCTCCCTGCTGGCAAAGGAGCACGTGGACCTGCGTGCGATCTCCATCGCAGAGACTTCCGATTACGGTGTGGCCCGGATGATCGTGGACGATGCCCACAAGGCCAGCGCCATCCTGCTGGAGCACGGCGACATCCTTTCCATGACCCCCGTGTGGGCCGTGGAAGTCCCGGACCGTCCCTCCGGTCTTGCGGACCTGCTGACCGTGCTGGCCGAGGGCCATGTGGACGTGGAGTATATGTACTCCCTCTTCGCCGGCAAGGACGGCCACGCCTACATGATCCTGCGCATCACCAACGAAGCCGCCTTCACCCAAGCCCTCTCCGGCACCGATATCAAGCTGGTATCCGCCGCCGATCTGGGTCTGAAATAAGCGACTGATAAGGCCGTTGTGAAGAAGATCCTTCACAACGGCCTTTATCCAACGCATCCTCGCCCCCCTCATCCATGAGGGGGACGAGCAAAGCGAGGCCGGGGGGAGCCCGAACACGACTTGACGATACCACGGAATTATGATATGATATCATCCACGCCGTTGTGGTGGAATGGTAGACACAGGGGACTTAAAATCCCCCGGTAGCGATACCGTACGGGTTCGAGTCCCGTCAACGGCACCAAAGATCCGGATGCCCTTCAGGGTATCCGGATCTTTGCATCGTATGGAACGGGACTCGAACCATCAAATGCAACAGTCCGGCGGACTGTTGCTCATGCCCGGCTCGACGGGCATGACTCCATAATTTTCATTTCCCACCGGAAATGAAAATGTTACAAATCCCTCCTGCTCCTATTTCTACCCATCCATTCGGATGGGTTCTTTTTA